>JBLNDU010000188.1:0-3928 GCA_050261935.1 Nocardioidaceae bacterium
GGCGCGCGCCCCGCGGCCGGCCGAGGTGCCCCGCGCGGACGCCGCCCACAACGTCGCCCGCGCGACGCGGCTGGTGCTCGGGCGGGCGCGCGACGACCCCTCGCTCGTCGCGCGCGGCCTGGGCGACCGCCTCCACCAGCCGCGCCGGCGCCACCTCTACCCGCGCTCGATGGAGCTGCTCGAGCGCGCCGAGGAGCTCGGCGCGCTCGGCGCCACGATCTCGGGCGCCGGTCCGACCGTGCTGCTCTGGAGCCCGCGCCACACGACCGATCGACTCCTGGGCGCGCTGCGCGAGCGGGCGCCGGACTGCAGCCTGCGGCGGGTGGAGTTCGTCGCCGACGGCGCCGAGGTCCGCCTCCCTTGAGCGGGGACCAGGTGCTGGCCGCCGGCGGGGTCGTCGTGCGCGGCGGCCATGTGGCCGTGGTGCACCGGCCGAAGTACGACGACTGGTCGCTGCCGAAGGGCAAGCTCGACCCGGGCGAGTCGTTCGAGGAGGCCGCGCTGCGCGAGGTGGAGGAGGAGACCGGGCTCCGCTGCCGGCTCGGGCGCGAGCTGCCGAGCGCGAGCTACCGCGACGCGAAGGACCGCCCGAAGCTCGTGCGCTGGTGGCTGATGGAGCCGCTCGGCGGCGACTTCACGCCCACGCGCGAGATCGACGAGCTGCGCTGGCTCTCGCCGGCCGACGCGGCCGCGCTCCTGTCCTACGGGCACGACCGCGAGCTGCTGCGCGAGCTCAGGGCCTGAGCGGCTCGGGCGCGGCCGGCGCCGGCGGCCGCCGGGCGTGCCAGGGCCGGGCGGCCTCGAGCTGCGCCGCCAGCGAGAGCAGCAGCTCCTCGCCCGCCGGCGGGCCGGCGAGCTGCACGGCCAGCGGCAGCCCGCCCTCCTGCTCGAACAGCGGCAGGGAGATGGCCGGCTGGCCGGTGACGTTGAAGATCGACGTGAAGGGCGTGAAGCGGCCGGAGCGGGAGAAGTCCTCCCAGGGCCGCTCGGCGCAGCCGTCGATCGCGCCGATCGGGACCGGCGGCTCCGCCAGCGCGGGCAGCAGCACGACGTCGTGCTCGGCCCAGATGGCGCCGACGATGGCACGCGTCGCCGCCTCGAGCCGGCGGCGCGCAAGCGGGTAGTCGAGCGCGCCGCGCGCCTTGGCGAAGCTGTAGATCTCCCACGACAGCGGCTCGAGCAGCGCCGGCGAGGGCTCGCGCCCGGCCGCCATGCCGGCCAGCTCGATGCTCTCCGCGACGCCGCTCGCGAACACGACGGTGAAGGTGCCGAGCAGGTTCCGACCGGCCCACGGCGCCTCGATCTCGCTCACCTCGTGGCCGAGCGAGGCGAGCAGCTCGGCCGCCTCGCGCACGGCGTGCTCGGCGCCCGGGTCGAGCTCGGCGTCGATCGGCGGCGTCAGCGTGAGCGCCACGCGGAGGCTGCCCGGCTCGCGGCGGGCGGCCGAGGCGAACGGCTCGGCGGGCGGCGGGGCCCAGGTCGCGTCGCCCGGCTCGTAGCCGGCGAGCACGTCGAGCAGCGCCGCCGTGTCGCCCACCGTGCGCGTGAGCACGCCGTCCTGGACGAGCAGGTCGTCGCCGCACTCGGGGCCGCGCGAGACGCGCCCGCGCGCAGGCTTCAGCCCGACGAGCCCGCAGCAGGCGGCCGGGATGCGGATCGAGCCACCGCCGTCGCTCCCGTGGGCGAGCGGGACCATGCCGGCGGCGACCGCCGCGGCCGCGCCGCCGGAGGAGCCGCCGGGCGAGCGCCCGAGGTCCCAGGGGTTGCGGCAGGGACCGTCGCGGCGCGGCTCCGTGACCGGCAGGATGCCGAACTCGGGCATCGTCGTCCGGCCGACGATCACGAAGCCGGCGTGCTTCAGGCGGCGCACCACGTGGCTGTCGTGGCGCGGCGTGAAGCCGTCGAGCAGGGCGGAGCCGGCGCCGAGCGGCTGCCCGTTCACGGCGGCGCCGTCCTTGACCGCGATCGGCACGCCGGCGAACGGCCGCGGGTCGCCCGGCTCGATCGCGGCGGCCGCCGCGCGCGTCCCCTCGGCGTCCACGAGGCAGAAGGCGTTGAGCTCCGGGTCGAGCGCCTCGATGCGCGCGAGCGCGGCGTCGACGAGCTCGGTCGAGGTGACGCCGCCCTCGCGCACGAGGGAGGCGAGCTCGGTGACGGGCCTGCGGAGCAGCTCGAGCACGACGTCGCCGACCTACCCGGGCGCGCGCCGCCTACGCCGGTGCCAGCTCGGCGCGCAGCTCGGCGAGCCGGGCGCGCTCGTCCTCGAAACCGAGCCGCTCGAGCAGCTCGTCGGCGAGCGCCAGGTAGTCGGCGCCGAGCTCGGGCGCGTACTCGATGATCGAGACGCCGCGCTCGGACGACTCGGCGTAGCGCACCGAGCGCCGGATCACCGCGCCGAACCCGCGGTCGCCGAAGCGCTCGCGCAGCGGGGCCAGCGCCTCACGCGCGTGGACGAGCCGCAGGTTCGCCAGGTTCAGCACGATGCCGAGCCACTCGAGGTCGGGGTGCAGCGACTCGCGCGCGAGCTCCACGACCTCGAGCGCCTGCTCCACCCCCTGGAGCGAGAAGTACTCGGCCTCGCTCGAGATGAGCGCGTAGTCGGCGGCGACGAGCGCGTTGACCGTGAGCAGGCCGAGCGCCGGCGGGCAGTCGATCAGGATCAGGTCGTAGCGCCGCTTGACCTCGCGCAGCGCCCGCTTCAGGGTCAGCTCGCGGCCCATCTTGCCGCTCAGCACGAGCTCCGCCTCGGCGAGCCCGAGGTTGGCCGGCAGCACGCCGTCGTGGATCGCGTCTATCGCCCGCGCCTGGCCGCCGAGGACGTCGGCCATCGTGGGGCTCGCGTCGGGCGGGACGTCGAAGTAGTCGGACAGGTTGCCCTGCGGGTCGAGGTCGACCGCGAGCACGTTGACGCCGATCCTCGAGAGGACGTCTGAGAGCGTCCGGACGGCGGTGGTCTTGCCGGTGCCGCCCTTCTGGGACATGACGGTGATCGTGGTTGCCACCGCAGAGGCACCCTAGCGTCCGGAGGGGCGGCACGGCGCCCCCTGAGATCCTGCCGGCGGCCTCGGGGAGGGGCTATAGTGGCGCTTCTTCCTGCCCGTCGCGCGCCCGCTCGGAGAAGGCGTGGAACCCGAGGAGGTACGAGCGCTGGCCGCCGGCCTGCACGACCCGAGCCAGGAGCACGATGCCTGCGGCGTGGCGTTCGTCGCGCGCCTGCGCGAGCCCGCATCGCACGAGGTCGTGTCCCGCGCGCTCTACGCGCTGGAGCACCTCGAGCACCGCGGCGCCGAGGGCGCGGACGCCGACACCGGCGACGGCGCCGGCCTCCTGATCCAGCTCCCCGACGCCTTCCTGCGGGCCGCGGCCGGCGTCGCGCTGCCCGAGCTCGGGCGCTACGGCGTGGCCATGTGCTTCCTCCCACGCGAGCCCGGCGCGCGCGAGGACGCCGTTCGCCTGCTCGAGCGCACGGTCGAGGCCGAGGGCCAGCGCGTGCTCGGCTGGCGCGAGGTGCCGGTCGAGCGCACCCACTGCGGGCGCGTGGCCGGCGCGTCGGCGCCGCACGTGGCTCAGCTGCTGGTCGGCGCGGGGGACGGCGTCGCGGACCAGGACGAGCTCGAGCGCCGGCTCTACGTGATCCGGCGCGTGGTGGAGCGCGCCGGGCTCGAGGGGCTCTCCATCCCGAGCTTCTCGTCGCGCACGATCGTGTACAAGGGGATGCTCACGCCGCTCCAGCTGTCGCGCTACTTCCCCGACGTGGAGGACGAGCGGCTCGCCTCGCGCCTCGCGCTCGTCCACTCGCGCTTCTCGACCAACACGTTCCCGAGCTGGGAGCTGGCGCATCCGTACCGCATGCTTGCCCACAACGGCGAGATCAACACGCTCCGCGGCAACCGCAACTGGATGCGCGCGCGCGAGCTCCAGCTCGCCT
>JBLNDU010000189.1:0-3192 GCA_050261935.1 Nocardioidaceae bacterium
GCGACCCGCTCGGCGTGTTCCGCGCCTGGCACGAGACCTGGCTCGACCCCGCCTTCCGGGGCTGGAACATCGAGCCCTACCTGCCCGGCATCCGCTGCCCGCTCCTGGCGATCCAGGGCTACGACGACGAGTACGCGACGATGGCGCAGCTGGACGCGATCGCCGCCGGCGCTGGCGCCGCCGCGCGCCTCGAGCAGCTCAGGCTGGCGGACTGCGGCCATGCGCCGCACCGCGACCAGCCCGAGCAGGTGCTGAGCGCGACCGCGCGCTTCGTGGACTCCGTCTGAGCGGCTCCGCCGCGACCGGCGCGCGCTACTCGCGCGCCGCTACTCGGGCCAGGAGGCGTCGCCCGTCGTGGCGCCGCGCATCACCTTGAGCGAGAGCAGCGCGCACTTGCGGCGCGTGGGGGAGATGTCGATCCCGAGCTGGTCGATCACCCAGTCGGCGTCGAGCCCCGCGACCTCCTCGACCGGCATGCCGATCAGCTCCTCGCTCGTGATCGAGGCCGCCGCCTGTGAGATCGCGCAGCCCTGGCCGTGGAAGCGCAGGCCGGCGATCCGCCCGTCGTCGCCGACCACGAGGTGCACCCCGAGCTCGTCGCCGCAGAGCGGGTTGTGGTCGTGCCACTCGAGGTCGTGCGGCTCGAGCGTGCCGAAGTTCCGCGGGTGCTTGTAGTGCTCGAGGATGTAGTCGCGGTAGAGCGCGTCCACTCGTTCGAGCCTAGTGCCTCGGCTCCTCGTCGTGCGGCATCAGCGAGAAGGCCCGACCTCCCGCGAGCGGCCTCACGGCGCGGAAGTGGCGCTCGTCGAAGCTCGCGACGCAGGTGGTGCCGAGCCGGCGAGCGAGCGCGACCAGCGACGCATCGGTGAGCGGCAGGTCGAGCTCGGCGTAGCGATCGGCGATTCGCGCGGAGTCGGTCGCTGCCGATGGCCACCACTCCACCGAGTAGGCGCCGCTCTCGACGTCACGCCGGAAAGCCGCCGCGGCCGCCCGACCGGCGCGCGCACGGGCGAGATGGTCCGTCTCGGCGAGCACCAGCGGCGTCGTTGCGAGCTCTCCGTTGAAGTCCCTGTACCAGATGGCGGCCTCGGCGTGGCGGTCGTCCCGACCGTCCAGCAGGGCGTAGACGAAGGACGTGTCGACGACGATCACAGGCCGAAGCCGGTCTCGGCGAGGTGGCGGTCCACGTCGTCCGCCACGCCGCCTGGGCCGGCTCCTACGCCGATCGCGCGGATCCGCGGCCGGGCGGCGCCGGCCACGGCGGCCGACAGGGCGCGCCGGATCGCCTCGGCCTTCGTCACGCCCTGGCTCTCGGCGAGGCGTGCCATCGCGGTATCGAGCCCCGGCTCGAGGTAGATGCTCGTCTTCTTCACCCTACGTAGGGTACCACCTAATACCCCTACGACAGCTCGAACACCCGCCGCGCGGACGCGAGCGCGTCCACCAGCCGGTCCACGTCCTCGCGCCTGTTGTAGACGTGGAACGAGGCGCGCGCGGTGGCCGGTACGCCCATCGCGCGCATGAGCGGCTGGGCGCAGTGGTGGCCGGCGCGCACGCAGACGGCCTCGCGGTCGCACAGCTCGGCCACGTCGTGCGGGTGCATGCCCTCGACGGCGAACGAGATGACGCCGCCGCGGCGGTCCGGGTCGGAGGGCCCGAACACGCGCACGCCGTCGAGCTCGGCGAGCCGCTCGAGCGCGTAGGCGGTGAGCTCGCGCTCGTGCGCCCGCACCGCCTCCATGCCGATCGCGCCGAGGTAGTCGACCGCGGCGCCGAGCCCGACGCCCTCGGCGATCGGCGACGTGCCGGCCTCGAACTTCCAGGGCAGCGCGTTCCAGGTCGAGCTCTCGAAGCCGACGCGCGAGATCATGTCGCCGCCGGCGAGGAAGGGGCGCATCTCCTCGAGCAGCTCGGCGCGTCCGTGCAGGACGCCGATGCCCGTCGGGCCGAGCGCCTTGTGGCCCGTCCAGGCGTAGAAGTCGGCATCGATCGCGGACAGCTCGAGCGGCAGCTGCGGCGCGGCCTGCGAGCCGTCGACGAGCGTGACCGCGCCGGCCGCGCGCGCCCGCCGCACGATCTCCTCGACGGGGTTGATGGTGCCGAGCACGTTCGAGACGTGCGCGACGGCGACCAGCTTGACGCGGCCCTCCCCGAGCACCGCGTCGAGCTCGTCGAGCGACAGCTCGCCGCTCGGGCTCACGCTCAGGTAGCGCAGCCGCGCGCCGCGCTCGGCCGCCAGCAGCTGCCAGGGCACGATGTTGGAGTGGTGCTCCATCTGCGTGATGAGCAGCTCGTCGCCGGCGCCGACGCGCTCGCGCCCCCAGGCGTACGCGACCAGGTTGATCGCCTCGGTGGCGTTCTTCGTGAAGATCGTGGCGCGCGGCTCCCAGCCGGTGAACGCCGCCACGCGCTCGCGCGCGCCCTCGAACAGCTCGGTCGCCTCCACTCCGAGCGAGTAGACGCCGCGGTGGATGTTCGCGTTCGAGCGCCGGTAGTAGGCGTCGAGCGCCTCGAGCACCTGGCGCGGCTTCTGCGAGGTGGCCGCCGAGTCGAGGTAGACGAGCGGCCGGCCGTGCACCTCGCGCGCGAGGATCGGGAAGTCGGCGCGGACGTCTACCGCGGCGGCCAGCGTCACTGGGAGCGCTCTCCGATGAACTCGCGCACCTGCGCCTCGGCGGCGAGGAGCTTCTCGGCGATCCGGCGCCGCACCAGCTTCTCGAGGCCCTCGTCCTCGAGCCGCGAGATCACCTCCTCGAAGTACCCCTCCACGAGCACCCGCACGGCCTCTGCGCGCGAGACGCCGCGGGTCATCATGTAGAAGATCTGCTCCTCGTCGAGCTCGCCGACCGTGCCGCCGTGCGACGCCGACACGTTGTCCGTCTCGACGATTAGCGACGGGATCGCGTCGCCCTTGGCCCGCGGCGAGAGCAGCATGGAGTGCGTCTGCAGGTAGGTGTGCGTCTCCTGGGCGCCCGGCACGATGTGGATCAGGCCCTCGTAGGAGGCGCGCGAGTCGCCCGTGAGGGCGCCCTTCCAGACCGTGTCTCCTGTCGTCCGGCCCTGCTCGTGTAGGTCGGTGGTGAACAGGTCGAGGTGCTCGTCGCCCTCGGTGAAGTACATGCCGGTGTGGCGCATGTCGGAGCCCTGCTCGGCGGTCACGATGTCGAGCGTCTGCTTCGTCAGGTGGCCGCC
>JBLNDU010000190.1:0-3864 GCA_050261935.1 Nocardioidaceae bacterium
CAGCCCGACCAAGAGAGCGCACGGCGGGTCTGGCGGCAGATGGCCGATCAGTTCCGCGCCCGCTGGCCCAAGCTCGGCGCCTTGATGGACGACAGCGAGCACGATGTCCTGGCCTACATGGGGTCACTGCAAGAAAGTGACCGCTGTGTACGGCAGACCGGAACAGATGCGAACGCAGCGCGGATCAGGCGGCGAGCAGCGACGGCTTCGTCCTGAGCGGCCTGAGCTCGCCCGGCCCGAGCCCGTCGCCCGTGTCCCAAGCGTAGTCGCCGGTGAGCGACAGGTGCTCCCAGCCGAGCGGCGCCACATGGCGCATCGTCTCGGGTCCGACGCCAAGGTCGGCGGCGGCGAGCTCGAGGTAGCGGGTGTTCCACAGGATGACGGCCGCCACGACAAGGTTCAGCCCCGAGGCGCGGTAGACCTGGTTTTCGAAGGTGCGGTCGCGCAGTTCGCCGAGCTGGCAGAAGAAGATGGCGCGGGCGAGCGCGTTCCGCGCCTCGCCCTTGTTCAAGCCGGTGTGCGCGCGGCGGCGCAGGTCGGGGTCGAGCAGCCAGCGAAGCATGTAGAGGCTGCGCTCCAAGCGGCCCAGCTCCTTGAGCGCCACCGCCAAGCCGTTCTGGCGCGGGTAGGCGGACAGCTTCTTGAGCATGGCGGATGCCGTCACCGTGCCGGAGCGGATCGAGGTCGCCATGCGCAGCAGCTCGTCCCAGTGGGCACGGGCGTGCTCGATGTCGACCGGGTTCTTGTGGTCGGTCCAGTGCGCCAGCAGCGGGTCGACGGCCATGCCGGGCGGCAGGTGGAGGCGCCGGTCCTTCAGGTCGCGCATGCGTGGCGCGAAGCGGTAGCCGAAGAACGGAAGCAGGCCGAAACAGTGGTCGGACACGCCCCCGGTGTCCACCGCGTGCTCCTCGGGCGAGAGGCCCGACTGGTGGTACAGCAGCCCGTCGAGGACGTGCGGCGCCTCGCCGGCGGTGGCGGCGATCACCTTGGTGTGGAACGGGCCGTACTGGTCCGAAATGTGGGTGTAGAAAGAGACGCCGGGCTCGTTGCCGTGGCGCGCGTTCACATCGGCGAGCGCCTCGCCGCGGCCGCCGGCGGAGAAGTGCTGCCCGTCGGAACTCGACTTGGTGCCGTCGCCCCACACCTTGGCGAGAGGCAGCATCCGGTGCGCGTCGATCAGACGTCCGAGCGCTTCCGCATAAGCGTTCTCCGAGACGTGCCAGTCGTGGACGAGCGCGAGCTGGCGCAAGCTCGCGCCGCGGCAGGTCTCCGACATGCGGGTGAGCCCGAGGTTGATGCCGTCGGCGAGCACGCAGGTGAGCAGCGCCGCGCGGTCGTCGCAGGCGCGACCCGTCCGTCTGTGCGTGAAACACTCCGAAAAGCCGGTCCAGGCATCAACGTCGAGCATCACGTCGGTGATGCGGGCGCGCGGCAGCCTCTCGTAGAGCGCCTGCTTGATCGCCTTCGCGTCGGCTGGCGTCACCGCCCGCAGCGGGGTGATCGACAGCCCGCCTTCGTCGAGGCGCACGTCCGGCAGCTCGCCGGCCTTGGCCTTCGCCACAACCGCTCCGGTGGCTGCCTCGAGCGCGGCCAAGCGTTCGGCCAAGTGATCCTCGAAACGTTCGGGCACGGCGAGCGGCAGCGGCCCGGCGGCACGCATCGCCTCGAACGTCGGTCTGGGCAGCAGGTCATCGCCGAAGGCGCGGAAGCGGGTGGAGCCCGCCACCCAGACGTCGCCGGCGGCCAGCCGCTCGGCAAGCAGTGCGAAGGCGCACAGCTCATAGCCGGCACGGTTCACGACGTCCTTCGTCACCACGAATGGTCGCCAGCGGCGCGGCACGAAGCGGAGCGGCGCGTCGGCTGGGAGCTTGCGCTTGCGGCTTGCGTAGGCGGCGCGGATCACCTCGAGCGCGGCCATGAGATCCTTGACGGCACCCGAGCCCTCAAAGGTGAGCGCCGTGAGCAGCGCCGGGCCGAACTGCTTCACCGAGGCGTGCCGCGCCACAAGATCGGCGGTGGGATCGAGCGCGTTGGGCGCCGACAGCGCTTCGGCTCGGGCGACCGCCGCCTCAAAGCGGCCCCAGCCCACGCCGGCGGCCACCGCGTCATCAAGGTCGCCGCCGCGCAACTTGGCTTCCAGCATCGCGCGGCCGGAGAGCGCGAAGATGCGCAGGTCCGCCTGCACTCCGCGCATCGAGGCGGCCGCGCGTTCGTCCGACTTGCGCTCGGCGGCGCGCCCGTACTGCGCCATGAGCTTGCCGAACATGACGAGCACCGCGTCGGTGAGCGCCGCTTCGAGCGTGATCGCGGCCGCGGCGAGCACGGCGCGGCGCCGGGCGGGGTTGAGGCCGGCCAAGTGCTGGACGGCGAGCCGGGCCGCTTCGTCGGCCAAGCGCTCGAAGGCGACTGCCGGCAGCATCGCCGCGCGGGAACGATCGATGCCGAGGCCGCGGATGTGGCTCAACCTGTCGAGCAGCCTGCCGACGTTGCTCACCGCCGGCGACTGCGGCGCGTTGCGCAGCCACCCGAGCCAGCTGAGCTTGCCGGTCAGACGCATCTCGAGCAGCCCGTCGAGCCGCGCGAGCGCGGCCTCGTCCAGGCCGTCGGTGAGGACGCTGTGCGCGAGCGCCTCCGCGCGCTGCCGGGCGCTACGGATCACGGCTTCCAACACCAAGGCAGAGGGCAGCAGGACGCGGCGCCGGCGGAGCTCCTCGACGAGGATGCCGGCGAGCTGGCCGGGGCGCACGATCGTCTGCGCGGACGCGGCGAGAAAGCCGACCATCTCGTGCGCCGTGGCGCGGGAGAGGCCCATGTAGCCGCCGGACGCCATCAACTCGGCGAGGTGCTCGCGGCGCGTGGCATCGCGGGCCGCGTAGTCGTCGAACGCCGCCGCCGGCACGCCGAGCTGGCAGGCAACGTAGGCGAGCACGGGGTCCGGCGGCACCTCTCTGGCGTCGAGCACGCGGCCGGGGTAGCGCAGATAAAGGAGCAGCAGCGCGTAGCCGAGGCGGGTGGCGTCGGTGCGCTTGGTGGCGATCAGTTCGAGGTCATCCCGGCTGAGCGCAAACTGGCGGGCGATTGCGCGCTCATCGGCGGGCGGCTCGAGATGCCGCGCCCACAGGTCGTCGCCGAGCAGTCGCCGCCGTGCCATCGCGGATCCCCCGTTTCTGGGGTAAGTCTACGTCAGGCCGAGCGGCATGCCGAGTCCCGATCGGCTGTCCGTGTTCGTCCGTTTGATGGACAACGTCATGAATGACTGCTTCTGGCGCGAAGCAGACCTCCATTCCCTGGTCCGCCAATCGGCCCTTTGACGGCCAGCGCCGGCCGTGTCCGGAAACGCTGCTTGACGACGGAGAGGCGGACGCGTTGATTAGCGGACGGGAAAACGGACGAGGGGCCTGTCCGTGGCGCTCATCGGGTACGCAAGGGTGTCAACCGCCGAGCAGAACCTTGCACTGCAGCTCGACGCGCTGCGCGCCGCCGGCTGCGAGGAGATCTTCGAGGACCATGCCTCCGGCGCCAAGGCCGACCGGCCGGGGCTGGCGAAGGCGCTCGGCCATCTTCGATCGGGCGAGACGCTGGTGGTCTGGAAACTGGACAGGCTCGGCCGCTCGATGGCGCACCTCATCGAGACGGTGCGCGCGCTCGAGGCGAAGGGCGTCGGCTTCCGCTCCTTGAGCGAAGGGGTCGATACCACCACACCCGGCGGCACGCTCGTCTTCCACCTGTTCGGCGCGCTCGCCCAGTTCGAGCGCGACCTCATCCGCGAGCGCACGCGGGCCGGGTTGAAGGCCGCCCAGGCGCGTGGCCGGAAGGGCGGGCGCAAGCCGTCGGTCACGCCCGAGAAGCTCGTCCGCGCCCGAG
>JBLNDU010000191.1:0-8057 GCA_050261935.1 Nocardioidaceae bacterium
CCCGACCTCGCCACGATGGCTCGCTTCGCCGAGCTGACCCGCGCGATCCTGGAGGACGAGATGGCGCTCCATCGCTCCTACGCGGGCGAGCTCGGGATCGGCGCGGGGGAGCTCGAGGCGGAGGCGCCGCTCCCCACGACGCAGGGGTACACGGACTTCCTCGTCCGCACCGCCGCCCAGGGCGACTTCGCCGAGCTCGTGACCGCGCTGCTGCCCTGCATGTGGGGCTACAGCGAGGTGGGGAGGCGGCTGGCGGCCGGGGAGCCGCCGGCGGAGCGCCGCTACGCGGCCTGGATCGAGATGTACGCCTCGGACGATTTCGCGGAGCTGGCGGGCTGGTGCCGCGAGCTCACCGATCGGGTCGGCGACGGCCTGCCGCCAACCGCGCTCGCGCGCGCGGAGCGCGCCTTCGTGACGAGCAGCCGCTGGGAGCTCGCCTTCTGGGAGATGGCCTGGCGCGGCGAGCGCTGGCCGGCGTGACGGAGCGGCGCGGCGCGGCGCCTGCCGACCCGGGCGCCTCCGAGCTGCCGTCGCCCAGGCTTCGCGAGTGGGGCGCCCCCGGCACCTCCGAGCTGGCTTCGCTCAGGCTCCACGAGTGGGGCGATCCCGCCGGTCAGCCGCTCGTCTGCCTGCACGGCCTCGGCGGCCATGGCGCCCGCTTCGCGCGCCTCGCCGGCGAGCTCTCCGATCGGCGCGTGCTCGCGCCCGACCTCCGGGGGCACGGAGGGTCCGAGTGGCTGCCCCCATGGGACACGGCGACGCACGTCGCGGACGTGCTCGCCGCGGCCGGGGCCGCCGGGGTCGAGCGCTGCGACTGGGTCGGCTACAGCTTCGGCGGCCGCGTCCTCGCGGCGCTCGCGGCCGCCGCCCCGGAGCAGGTGGCGCGTGCCTGCCTGCTCGACCCGGCGCTGTCGCTCCCGGCCTCCGTCTGCCTCGAGCACGCCGAGGCCGAGCGCGCGGACGAGTCGTTCGCGACGGTTGACGAGGCGATCGAGGCCGAGCTCGCCACGGGCCTCCTGCTCCGCACGCCGCGCGCGACGCTCGCGGCCGACACCGAGCTGCACCTCGCCCGGCGCGCGGACGGCAGGCTCGCCTACCGCTACTCGCGCGCGGCGGCGATCGCGGCCTGGAGCGAGATGGCGCGCACGCCTCCGCCCGTGGCGCCCGTGCCCACCCTGCTGGTCGTCGGCGAGCGATCGTGGATCCCGGTGGACGAGGCCCGCCTCCGCGCCGCGCTGGGCGATCGGCTCGAGACCCGCACGGTCCCCGGCGGGCACTCCGTGCTCTGGGACGCGCCGGAGGAGACGGCCGCCGCGGTCGCGGCCTTCCTCGCCGACCGTGCATGACCGCCGGCGCGTCGCGTCACGGACGCGCGGGGGCTTCCTGGGGCGCGGCCGCCGGGTGCTTGGCGACTTGGCCCCGATACAAATGTCGAAGTCGCCAAGCCCCCACGAGCTACGCCACCGCCCAGATTCCACTCGGCGGCGTCCAGGAACTGCCCAGAAACGGCTTCGCGGCGCCGGCCAGGCGTTCAATGGCTTCAGGAAGGACCTGAGCCCATGACGCTGCCCAACCGCACCACCAACATGTGCGCCGAGACCGGCTCGCCGGTGCTCACGCGCGAGCTCCGTCGTCTCGGCTTCCCCGCCGCCCCCGGCGAGCCCTACGCGCCGATCCAGCGTCGCGTCGCCGCGCTGTCCGCACGGGTCTGCGGCCCCGCGGCGCCGAGCCCGCGCGCCTGCGCCGCCGCACCCCCGGCGGCCCCGCGCGACTGAAGCAGCGGTCGAGGCCGACCGCTCCGGAGCGCGCCGCGCGGGCGATCTAGCCTTCGCTTGCCGTGCGCGTACTCGTCCTCGGCGGCACCCGCTTCGTCGGGCGGCACCTCGCCGCGGAGGCCCTCGAGCGCGGTCACCGCGTCACGCTGCTGAACCGCGGCGTCTCCGCTCCCGAGCTGTTCCCGGAGGCGGAGCACCTGCGCGGCGACCGCGGCGCGGGCGAGATCGGCGCGCTTGCGGGACGCCGCTTCGACGCGGTGCTCGACACGAGCGGCTATCACCCGGCCGACGTCGAGGCCACGAGCCGGGTGCTGCGCGGCGCAGTGGGCCACTACACGTTCGTGTCGAGCATCTCCGCCTACACCCAGCCGCTGCGGGCCGGCGCCGACGAATCGACGCCGCTGCTGCGCGTTGAGGGACCGCCGCCCGCCGAGATCGCCGGGGAGCGCGACTATGGCGCGCTCAAGGCGCTGTGCGAGCTCGCGCTCGAGCGCGCGCTGCCGGACCGGCTGCTGCGCGTCAGGCCGGGGCTCATCGTGGGGCCGTTCGACCCCAGCGAGCGATTCACGTACTGGCCACGGCGCATCGTCGAGGGTGGGCCGGTGCTCGCGGCCGAGCCGTCGCAGCCCGTTCAGCTGATCGACGCCAGGGACCTGGGCAGCTGGATCCTCGACTGCGTGGAGGACGGTCGGACGGGCGTCCTCAACGCCGTCGGCCCGGAGCGCCCGCTCACGATGGAGGGGCTGCTCGCCGCCTGCGCCGAGGCCGCGGGGGACGGGGGCGAGCCGGTCTGGGTCGGCGACGACTTCCTCCTCGAGCACGGCGTCGAGCCGTGGGAGGAGCTGCCGCTCTGGGTGCCGATCGCGTACGCCGGGCTGCTCCGGGTGAACGGGTCGCGCGCCTACGCGGCGGGCCTGCGCGTGCGGCCACTCGGCGAGACGATCGCGGACACGCTGCGCTGGGACCGCTCGCGCCCGCCCGGCGAGCGGCGCGAGCGCCTCAGCCGGGACAGGGAGCGGGCCCTGCTCGCGGCGTGGCACCGCCTGGGACAATGAGCGCACGCACGCGACGCCCTCCCTGCCCCCCGCCCGCGTCCTCGTGGTCGCCTTCCGCACCGCGGCGACGCCGGCGCTGATCGGAGCCGTCCGCCAGCGCGCGGAGCGGGGACCCGCGTCCTTCACGCTGCTCGTGCCGAGCCTCCACCAGGCGGACGACCCCGAGGAGGCCGCGCAGATCCTCGAGCTCGCCATCCCGCTGCTCGAGGAGGCGGCCGGCGGTCTGGTGGAGGGGCTCGTCGGCGACCCCGACCCGTACGTCGCCGTGCTCGAGGCGCTGCGCGCACGCGACTTCGACGAGTTCATCGTCTCGACGCTCCCGCCCGGCGTGTCGCGCTGGCTGAGCCGCGACCTGCCGAGCAGGCTCGCCGGCCTGGGCCGGCACGTCACAGTCGTGACGGCGCGCAGGGCGGCGCACCCGCTGCTCGGCCCGCCAGCGCCGCCGTAGCGGAGAGGGGCTCGGCGCCGGACGTCAGCCGGGGGAGGAGCGGGCCGCGGACGCATCGCCCTCGAGCGCGCGCACGACGGTCCACGTGGCCGCGCCGAGCTCGGCCTCCGCCGCGATCTCGCTGGCGCGACGCGCCGCCGCGCCGCGCCGCTCCTCCGGCACGGCGTCCCGCTCGAGCCCGTGCGCTCGGAGGAGCGCGATCAGCGTCGCCTCCCAGGGGAAGGGATCGCGCTCGCCTAGCAGGACCGGGGCGAGGCGCGCGCGCAGCTGCCGCTCGGGCTCGCGGTCGTGCGCGGGGAACCGCATCCCGCCGTACGGGCCGGTGAACCTGCTCCGCTCGTGCGGCACGATGCCGCGCTCCACGAGCGGCCGCGCGACCCGCTCGCGGAGCGGCGCGAGCTGCCGCGGGAGCCGCTCGATCCACCACGGCGCCTCGCGCGGGCGGACCGAGCTGCGCAGCAGCGCCAGGGCGTCGGCGAGCAGCTCGTCGTCGGGCGCGCCGCACGAGGACGGCACGAGCCGCCCGCCGTCGTCGAACAGGCAGCCGCGGTCGATCAGCTCGATCAGGACCGCGCCCGCCAGGGTCCGCTCGATCGCCTGCGGGGTCGCGCCGCCGTGCATGCCGAGCGCGAGCAGGAGGACGGCCTGCGCCAGGTCGAGCGCAGGGCGCGGGGGAGGCTCCACCGCCACGTCGAGCCCTTACCCGCGAGCGCGCCCGGACCAGTCGCCGGCGCGGTCGGGAGCCCCCGCTCGCGGCTCGCGCGCCGCCGGCGCCATCAGTAGCCCCGTTCGCCGCTCGCGCGCGGGACTTGCGCCCGCTCACGCGCGAGCAGGCGCTGGAGCAGCATCAGGCCGACGAGCGTCTTGCCGTCCCGGCACTCGGCGAGCGCGTCCTCGAGCCGCCCGAGCGGGAACGCGCAGACCTCGATCCGCTCGCCGCCGTCGGGCACGCGCGGGACGTCGAACAGGTCGGTCGCGAGGTAGAGGTGGACGCGCTCGTCGGAGAAGCCCGCGGCCGAGTAGAAGCTGCGCAGGTGGCGCCAGCTGCGCGCTCCCTTGCCGATCTCCTCGGCGAGCTCGCGGCGTGCGGTCGAGAGCTGCGGCTCGGGCGGCTCGACCCGGCCGGCCGGGAGCTCGAGCAGGGCCGGCTCGTCCACCGCCTCGCGCGCCTGGCGCACGAGGTACAGGCGCTCCCCGTCGTGAGCCAGCATCGCCACCGCGCCCGGGTGACGGACGATCTCGCGCTGCTTGACGCGCCCGTCTTCGTGCCGGAAGCGAGCCACCTCGACGCTGAAGACCCGGCCCTCCCAGGCGCGCCCCGCGCCGACGCGCTCGAAGCTCAAGCCCGGCCCCCGGCGCGCCCGCGCCGTGGCGGCCGCCCTGCGAGGATCCCGATGTGGACGAGCGGGTGGCGGTCATCACCGGCGCGGCCCGCGGCATGGGGGCCGCCACCGCGCTCCGCCTGCGCTCGCAGGGCTGGCGCGTCGTGCTCGTCGACGGCGCGATCGAGCTCCCCGAGCCGGGCTACCGGTCCGCCCTCGCGGACGACCTCGACGCGGTGGTGGACGCCTGCGGCGGAGGCGACGTCGCCGTGGCCGTGCCGGGCGACGTGCGCAGCCAGGCCGACCTCGACCGCGCCGTGGCGG
The DNA here is from genome assembly GCA_050261935.1 of Nocardioidaceae bacterium. GTDB lineage: Bacteria > Actinomycetota > Thermoleophilia > Solirubrobacterales > Thermoleophilaceae > JBLNDU01. Next base: position 4,925 of record JBLNDU010000191.1, read on the forward strand.
TCGCGGTCGAGCGCTTCGGCGGGCTCGACGCGGCGCTCGCCGTGGCCGGCTACATCGGCGGCGGCCAGGAGGCGTGGAGGGTCCCGGACGAGCTCTGGGCGACCGTCGTGGGGATCAACCTCGAGGGGGTCTGGAAGCTGGCTCGTGCCGCGGTCCCCGCCCTGCTCGAGCGCCCGGCGCCGCGCGAGGGCCGCTTCGTGGCCGTGGCCTCCGCCGGCAGCACGCTCGGCCTCCCGCTCCTGTCCGCCTACTCGGCCGCCAAGCACGCGGTGGTGGGGCTGGTGCGCAGCCTGGCCGTGGAGCTCGGGCCGCACGGCGTGACCGCGAACGCCGTGGCGCCCGGGAGCACCCGCACGGCGATGCTCGACGCCACCGCAGCGGTCTACGAGCTCAAGAGCGCGGAGGAGTTCGCCGTCCACCATCCGCTCGGCCGCCTGATCGAGCCCGACGAGATCGCGGCGGTGCTCGCCTGGCTGTGCGGGCCGGAGAGCCGCGCGCTCACCGGCGCGCTGCTCGCCGTGGACGCCGGCATGACGGCCGCCTGAGCGCCGCGTGAGGCGGCGGGGCGCGCGATCGAGCACGAGCCAGCCGCCGTGCAGCTCGTGCACGTCGGCGCGCCAGCCGGGCAGCACGGCGCCGAGCCCGCTCAGCCGGTCGAGGTCGAAGGCCTGCAGGTGCGAGAAGGCCGCGTCGGGCCGCGCCTCGAGCGGCACGGCGACGATCAGGCGCCGGCGCGCGACCCGGCCGAGGTTCCCGAGCGCCGCGGCGGTCGCCTCGGCGGACAGGTGCTCGAGCAGGTGGAGCGCCGTGACCGTGTCGAACGCGCGGTCCGGAAGCGGGAGCGGCTGCGCCACGTCCGCCACGCGAAAGGAGACCCGCGCCCCCAGCGTGCGCGCCATCCGCGCCGCGAGCGCGACGGTGGCCGGCTCGCGATCGCTGGCCGTCACCTCGAGCTCGCCGTCCTGCGCCAGCAGCAGCGGGAAGAACGCGAAGCAGCTTCCCGCATCGAGCAGGCTCGCGCCGCGCACGAGCTCGCGGCAGTGCGCGTAGATCGAGCGAAATGTGGCGATCGGGCCCGGAGCGAGCGGCCCGGCGCTCGTCAGCCCGCTCAGCGTGTTGTCGTAGAAGCGCCGCCAGGCCGTCTCCGGGCGCGCGTCGGTCGAGCCGACCACGCCCGAGAACGCGGCCTCGAAGGAGTCCCGGCGCTCGCCCAGCAGGCCCGGCCTGACGAGCTCGTCCGCGATCCGCTCCGCGATGTCGTTGTCGAGCTCGGCCGGGGGGATCCGGTGGACGACGAGCGTGGTCGCGCCGGACCGCAGCACGGAGAAGCTTCGCGTGCGCACGGGCGGATGCAGGCGCTCGAGGCGCTCGAGGCGCTCGAGGCGGTCGCGGTTCGGCTCCTCCCAGGCAACGACCAGCTCGCCGTGGCGGCGGGCCCAGCGAAGCGGCTCGGCGCTCACGAAGGCGCGCGGGTCACGCGGCGCGCAGGACGCTGCCCGCCACGCCCTCGAGCCCGTCGAGGTCGCGCACGAGCTCGACCCGGTCGCAGAGCTCCGCGTAGTCCGGCATGTCGCTCGCGCCGAGGTGCCAGTAGCGCTCGTGCTCCGGCGTCAGCCAGACCACCTGGCGCGCGCGCCGGCTGATGTCGTCGAGCGCCCACAGGTTGGGTGGGTTGCGGTTCCCGCGGCCGTCGCCCAGCACGAGCACGGTGGTGCGCCGGTTGACCGCCGACAGCAGGTGGTCGGCGTGGAAGATCGCGAGCGCGCGGCCGTAGTTCGAGTTCTCGTCCACGTCGAGCACCTCGCCGCCGAACACCATCCCGAGCGCCTCGTCGAGCTCGGAGCGCTGCAGGTAGGGCGTGATCTCCACGAGGTCGCTCACGAACGCGAAGGTCCGCACCTGCGAGAAGAGCGACTGCAGCCCGTGGACGAGGTGCAGCGTGAAGCGGGCCGTGTTGCGCACGGACAGGCTCACGTCCACGAGCAGCACTAGCCGCGGCCGGTCCTGCTTCTTCGTCACCGTGACCGGCCGGAACGGGAGACCGCCGTAGCGCATGTTGGCGCGCATGGTCCGCGAGGCGTGGATGCGGCCCTGCCTCGCCTTCGCGCGCCTGTGCGACAGCGCTCCCCTGAGCTCGCGGCCGAGGCGGCGAAGCAGCGCGTCCATGCGGCGCCGCTCCTCCTCCGTGAAGGCGGTGCGGTAGGCCGGCGTGGGCTCGGCGGCGGGCGTGGCGCGCTCGAGCGCCATCAGCTTCTCGAGGTAGCGCTTGAGCAGCTCGGGCAGGTTCCCGATCGCGCCGTCGACCTGCTGGCGCAGCGCCTCCACCTGCGCCTCGTCGAGCGTCGACTGCCCGGCCAGCGCGGGCAGGTGGTCGACCGCCGTCACCGACAGCTCCGCGTCGACCATCGGGCCACCGTCCAGGGCCAGCTCGCCCGGCAGGCCGGGATTGATGAGGCGTCGCAGCTGGAGGACGTGCCGCAGCTGCTCGATCGCGTCCTCCATCCCGTCCTTCCGTTCGCCGAGCATGAGCTCCTGGCTCAGCCCGGCCAGATCGATGCGGTTGCCGTCCTTGTGGAGGCGCTTCGCCGTGACGAGCTGGTCATCCTCGAAGTACTTCGCGACGTCGGCCGGCTGCTCGTGCGAGTGACTCGGGTCGTCGAAGTCCGGCGGCTCCTCCGAGACCTTGAGCTGCGTCGGAGGGTGCGGCTCGTCCTGGTCTTCATCGTGGTCGTGGTCGTGGTCGAGGCGACCCCAGTCCCACGCCTCGTGGGCGGAGAAGAACGCGTCGAACAGCTCGTCGAAGATCGGCTGATCGCGCGCCTGCTTGATCAGCGTTGCGCGCAGGGCGGTCTTGACCAGGTCGCGTCGCGCCAGGGAGACCGCGGCCAGGGCCCTCAGCGCGTCGAGCGTCTCCGCCGGCGAGATGCGTACGCCTCGCTGCCGGAGGAGGCCAGCGAACCGGAGTGTCGGGGCGTCCATGTGGACGTCAGCTTGTGGAGCGACGGGCCCCGAAGTACGTCTTCGTGTGTCGGAGGTACGCCTCGCGCTCGGAGCCCTCGTCGTCGTGCGGATGGTGATGGTGGCCATGCGAGTGGCCGTGAGCGTGGCGCGCGTGCTCCTCCAGCTCACCTAC
>JBLNDU010000192.1:0-10784 GCA_050261935.1 Nocardioidaceae bacterium
CCGCGGCGCGGCGCGGCCACGTGGCGGTGCAGCGGGGCGACTTCACGGAGGCGCTCGAGCGGATCGTGCTCGGCGCGGAGCGCAAGATCGTGCTCTCGGAGGACGACCGGCGCCGGATCGCCTACCACGAGTCCGGCCACGCGATCGTGGCGATGCTGACCCCAGGGGCCGACGCGGTGCGCAAGGTGTCGATCATCCCGCGCGGCATGTCGCTCGGCGTGACGCTGTCGTCGCCCGAGGACGAGCGCTTCAACTACACAGAAGACCACCTGCGCGGGCGGATCAAGGTCGCGCTCGGCGGGCGCGCCGCCGAGGAGGTGGTCTTCGGCGACGTGACGACGGGGGCCGAGTCCGACATCCAGCAGGTCACCCAGATCGCGCGCCACATGGTCGGCCGCTGGGGGATGAGCGACGCCGTCGGGCCGATCGCCGTCGTGCCCGCCGAGGCGCAGGGCCCGCTGCTGCCGGGCGTGGACGGCACCTCCGAGGCCACCCACGAGCTCGTCGATCGCGAGGTGCGCACGCTCGTCGACGACGCCCTCGACGGGGCGCGCCGGCTGATCGAGACGAACCGCGAGAGGCTCGAGTCGCTCGCGGCCGCGCTGCTCGAGCACGAGACGCTCGACGAGCAGGCCGCCTACGCAGCGGCGGGCATCGAGCGCCCGCTGGCGCTCGAGCCCGAAGCGCCGGCGCGCTGAGCGTCGCCACCCGCACCGCGCCGAGGACGAGCCGCCGCGCCGGACCGACGCGGGCCGCCGGCTCGGCGCTCAGGCCGTCGCGCCGCCCTGCGAGCGCTGCTTCTCGGTCTTCTGGTCGAGGAGCGCAAGGTCGGCCAGGGCGAGCAGGTCCTCGGCGCTGCCCGCCGGCTCGAGCTCGGCGGCGCCGTAGGACAGCTCGATGCTGCTGCCGTCGGGGTCCTGGCAGGTCCGCGCCACCTCGTCGCTCACGCGGGCGAGCAGGTGCAACCCGCCGTCGCGATCCGTATGCGGAAGCAGCACCACGAACTCGTCACCGCCCCAGCGGAAGCAGGCGTCCGTCGCGCGCAGCGAGCGCTCGATCGCGAGCGCGGTGTCGCGCAGGCAGCGATCGCCCTCGAGGTGCCCGAAGCGATCGTTGATCCGCTTGAGCCCGTCGAGGTCCACGAGCCCCACGGTCAGCGGCTCACCGCTGCGCTCCGCGCGGGCGATCTCGACGGTGAGGGCCTCGTCGAAGGCGCGCCGGTTGCCGAGCCCGGTGAGCGGGTCCGAGCGCGCCAGCCGGCGCGCCACCTCCACCCCGGCCTGGAGCCCGAGCCGCTGGCGGCGCACGCTGAACAGGTAGGTGACGAGCACCGCGCCGATCGACAGGAGGAGCAATGACAGCGCGGCGGCGTGGGTGACCAGCATGGCGTCGCCGTCGCCGTAGATCACCGGCAGCCAGGTGATCGCGATCAGCACGCCGAGGTAGACGAGGGCCCGCCGCGGCGGGTGTACGGCGCCCGTCCCGAGCCAAAGCACGAGCAACAGGTTGTAGGGCGACTCCGGACCGGCGAGCCACTGCACGAGCGCGATCCCGGCCGCACCCGCGTAGGCGATCGCGAGGAGCTCGTTGAAGCCGGCCTGACGGCGGCTGCCCACGAGTCGCGGCACCGCGCCCGCGCTCGATGCCACGACCGCGGCCGCCACGAGCCAGCCGGCCCGTCCGATCGCGTGCGTGGGTCGGTCGATCGCCAGGAAGGCGACCGTGAGCAGCGAGTTCAGTCCCACGAGCGCCGCGGTCACTCGCCGCGACGCGACCGGATCCGCGCCCTCGTAAGGATGCGGGACGCGCGCCAGCATGGAGCGCAGCGTCTCGAGCGCCACCGCCGAGTGGCGCATCCCGGTCGCTATCGGCGCCTCCGCGCGGCGGCTCTTCCCACCCAATTCACGCTACCGCATCGCGCTCGGCCGATTCCGTAGTGTCAGGCCGGTGGAGGAGCTGATCGAAGGCGCGCTCACCGAGGACGTCGGGGCGCGCGACCTCACCACGGAGGCGGTCGTGCCGGGCGCCGCCCGCGCGCGGGCCGTGATCGAGCAGCGCGCCGATGGCGCCATCGCGGGGCTCGACGTCGCCCGCGCCGTGTTCGAGGCCGTGGACGCGGAGCTGGCCTTCGAGGCCCACGCCGTCGAGGGCGTCTGGCGCGCAGCGGGGACGGTGGCGAACGTCGAGGGCCGCGCGGCCTCGCTGCTCACCGCCGAGCGCGTAGCGCTCAACTTCCTGGGGCGCCTGTCGGGCGTCGCGACGCTCACGGCGCGCTACGTGCGCGCGGTCGAGGGCACCCGCGTGCGGATCCTGGACACGCGCAAGACCACGCCCGGCCTGCGCGCGCTCGAGAAGCGTGCGGTGGCGCTGGCGGGCGGGACGAATCACCGCGCCGGGCTGTGGGACGCGATCCTCGTCAAGGAGAACCACGCCGCGCTGGCGGGCGGGGTGGGGGAGGCGACGCGCCGTGCCCTCGCCGGGGCGCCCGAGGGCGTGGCCGTCGAGGTCGAATGCGCATCGCTGGCGGAGGTCGACGAGGCGCTCGCCGCGGGCGCGCGCCGGATCCTGCTCGACAACATGGACGCGGCAGGGCTGCGCGCGGCGGTCGAGCGCGTTCGCGGCCGGGCGGAGCTCGAGGCCTCCGGCGGCGTCACCCTCGATACCGTTCGCGCGCTCGCCGAGACGGGCGTGGACTGCATCTCGGTGGGAGCGCTCACCCACTCGGCGCCCGCCCTCGACGTGTCGCTCGCGCTCGAGCCGCTGCCGCCGTCCGGGGCGCCCCTCTAGGTCGCTGGCGCGCGGAGAGCCGGCTCGACCGGGCGCAGATGGTCGAGCCGCTGTGGCCGGCCACGGCTCAGCGCATCGTCCGCGCCGGCGGACGGAGCACCGCAAACGGGTCGGTCACCTCGAGCCTGCGGGAGGCGAATCGGTACACGGACGCCGGACGGCCACCGCCCGGGCCCGGCGCGCGGCGTTCGCCGGTCGCCTCGAGCAGCCCGCGGCGTTCGAGCACCCGGCGGAGGTTCGTGGGGTCGACCGAGTACCCGAGGGCAGCGGTGTAGATCGACGACAGCTCGGACATGGAGAAACGGCGCGGCGCGAGCGCGAATCCGATGTTCGTGTAGGAGAGCTTCGCTCGCAGGCGCTCGCGCCCCGCCAGGACGATCGGCTCGTGGTCGAAGGCCATCGGCTCCGGAAGGCGGTCGACGGGATGCCAGGCGGTGTCCGCCGGCAGCGCGGGGTCGAGCCCGAGCGGAACGAGTCCGAGATACGCTGTGGCGAGCTGCCACTCGTCCGGATGGCGTTCAGGATCGCTGCACGTCTCGAGCTGCTCGAGCCAGGACAGCTCGGACACGTCGACCTTGCCGGCCAGCTGCCTCCGAATCGAGTCCTCGAGCGTGAGACGGGGCTCCAGGTAGCCGCCCGGCAGCGACCAGGCGCCGGAGAACGGCTCGAGCCCGCGCTCCCACAGCAGCACCGACAGGCATTCGGCGCGGACCTGGAGGACCACCGCGAGGGTGACGTGGGTAGGGGAGGGGCGCGCAGTGCCGTCGCCCCCGTCCTCGCCGGCCGTGGCGCCGCCGGCTCCTGGCGACCGCGGGACTCTGGTATTCTCGGCGCTCATAGTTTTCGATCATAAGACAAAAACTCAGCCACGCGCTGAGGTGCCTCGAGGTTCAAGCTGAATCCCGTCGAGCTTCCCACTCTCTCGCCCGCCGCCACCCAGGCGCTCCCCCTGGAGCAGGCCGAGCCTCTCAAGCACGAGGTCCGCGCCCTGGCCAGGGAGCGCAACGCGGTGATTCTCGCGCACAACTACCAGGTGCCCGAGGTGCAGGAGGTGGCCGACTTCGTGGGCGACTCGCTCGGCCTGTCGCGCCGCGCGGCGCAGGCCGACGCCGAGGTGATCGCCTTCTGCGGCGTGCACTTCATGGTGGAGACGGCGTCGATCCTGAGCCCCGACAAGACCGTGCTGCTGCCGGATCTGGACGCGGGCTGCTCGCTCGCCGACTCGATCACGGCCGAGGCGCTCAGGGCGTGGAAGGCAGAGCACCCCGGCGCGATCGTCGTGATGTACGTGAACACCACCGCCGAGGTGAAGGCGGAGACCGACTACTGCTGCACGTCCTCGAACGCGGTGCAGGTGGTGGAGCACATCCGGCGCGAGCACGGCGACGACGTGGAGATCCTGTTCGGCCCCGACATGTGGCTCGGCGCCTACGTGGAGCGCGTCACGGGCCGGCGGATGCACGTCTGGGACGGCGAGTGCCACGTGCACGCGGGCATCCGCCCCGGCGACATCGCCGGCGTGCGGACGGAGCACCCGGGCGCGGAGTTCCTGATCCATCCCGAGTGCGGCTGCACGACGCAGGTGATGGAGTACGTCGCCTCGGGCGACGTCGACGCCGAGCACACGCACATGCTCTCCACCGGCGGCATGCTCGAGTTCGCGCACGACTCCCCGGCCGAGGAGTTCATCGTGGCCACGGAGACCGGGATGCTCTACCCGCTCGAGCACGAGAACCCGGGCAAGCGCTTCATCGCCGCGAACCGCGCGGCCGTCTGCCGCTACATGAAGATGATCACGCTGCCGAAGCTCAGGGACGCGCTGCGCGACCTCCGGCCCCGGGTGCAGGTCGATCCGGCCGTGGCCGAGCGCGCCCGCGTGCCGATCGAGCGGATGGTGGCCATCACGCCGTAGGCGGCCGGGCGCGCCGCGTGTCGAGAAGCACGGCCGTGCTCGCGGTGGTACTCGTCGCGGGGGCGCTCGCGGCGGCGGCGGGCGCGTCCGTCGCCGCGCCGGCGGCGGACGCCCGGGCGCGCGACCCGATCGACCACGCGCGCGGCCGGGCGCCCGACGGCACGCCGCTCTGCGCCGCCTGGGTGCACCGCCGCCACTTCGTGCGCGCGGGCGGCCGGCGCCTGGCGACCTGGCACCCGCCCTTCGACCGCCGCTTCGGCTGCGCGTACGGGCACGAGCACGGCTCGAGCCCGCGCGCCTTCCGTTACTTCCGGCGCACGCGGATGCCCGCCTTCGGACGGGTCGCCGCCTTCGCCGGCGTCGCGGAGCCCAACGCGGGCTTCAAGGTGTTCGTCGTCAACGACGACGGCCGCGGGCTCGCCTGGATGGCGGTGCTGCACCAGGGCTCCGGCTCGCCGCGACGCGGGCTGGTGCGCCACCACTCGCTCGAGCTGTGGCTGTTCCGCCGCCGCGACGGCCGGCTCGTCGCGCACACCGGCCACATGGCGGATTTCGGCGCCGCGGTGCCGAACTGCCCCGGCGCGCCCGTCGCGCCCAGCCGGCGGCTGCTCCCGGACCCGGCCTGCCGCTCGGTCTACGAGAGCTGGGAGACGGCGCTCGACGTAGGCGGCGCGCTGCGCGGCCAGCCCGGCTTCGCGATCGACAACCCGATCACCCAGTTCGATCCGGGCCGGCCGGGGCGGATCGTGTTCAACAAGCGCATCGCCTGCGGCCCCCACCCGCCCGGCGGCTGGGACTCCTACTGCAAGGGCGACAGGCGCATGGTGCTCCACCCGCGCTGGGTCGTGCGCAACCGCGGCCCGGCCCGGTTCCGCACCGACGCCTACGGGCGCCGCGCCGCACGCGGGCTGCTCCAGGTCGTGTCCGACCGCGTGGACGTCGACCAGTCGGGCGAGTGCTGCGGCGTCGACAGCATCTTCGTGATGGAGCGCCCCTCCGACGGCGGGATCTACCGCCCGGGCCGCGGGCTGCGCTCGGCGCACTTCGAGCACCCCGGCTACTGCGTGCTGAGGACGAACTGAGCGCCCGGTCCCGCGGCTAGCCTTCTCGCCCGTGCGACTCCTGCTCCCGCGGCGCGAGCGAACGTCGCCCGCGGAGCTCGCGTCGGGCCTCGGGCTCGCCGGGCTGGCGCCCCCCGACAGGCCGTGGCTCGGCTTGAACATGGTGTCCTCGCTCGACGGCAAGGCCGCGCTCGACGGCCGCACCAAGGCGCTCAGCAGCCCGCTCGACCGCGAGCTGCTACATCGCCTGAGAGCGCAGGTCGACGCGGTGATGGTCGGCGCGGGCACGGCGCGGGCGGAGCGCTACGGCCCGCTCACGAAGAACGACGAGCTGCGCGCCGCGCGCGAGCGCCAGGGGCTCGCGCGCGAGCCCCTGGCGGTGCTGGTGAGCGGACGCCTCGAGCTGCCCCCCGACCTGCCGCTGCTACAGGACGGCTCGCAGCGCGTGCTGGTGGCGACCGCCTCCGACGCGACGCTCGAGGGGGTGCGGGCCGAGGTCGAGTACCTGCGCACGGGCGGCGACCTGGCGGCGCTGCTCGAGGCGCTCCGCCGCCGTCACGGCGTGCGCTCCGTGCTCTGCGAGGGCGGGCCGACGCTCAACTCGCAGCTGCTGGGGGCCGACCTCGTCGACGAGCTGTTCCTGTCGCTCACCCCGAAGCTCGTCGGCGGCGCGGCGGCCCTCACGATCGTGGCGGGGCGCGCGCTCGACGCGCCCGCACAGCTCGAGCTCGTCTCGCTCGCCGAGGCGGACGGCGAGCTGTTCACGCGCTGGCGGCTCGTGCGCTGAGGGGTCGTGGTGGGCGGGACTTCGGCGCTCAGTGCGGCTCGAGCCGCTCGGGGCAGGGAACGACCATCACTGGCAGGCTGGCCTGGTGCAGGAGTGCCATCGCGACGCTGCCGAGGAGGAGCTCTTGGCGGGGAGACCGGCCTCGCGACCCCACTACGGCCAGCGCCGCGCCTACGTCCGTGGCGTGGAGGGCGAGGGCGCCGGCGACGGCTCGCCCGCTTCCCGTCGCGCCGGCGGGTTCGAGCGTCACCTCGGCGGCGGGAGCCGCGTCGACCGCTGCGTTGGGTTCGACGTCGGTCCGGACCGTGGCCGCGATGAGCCGCCGGTCGGTGAAGATGGATGCTGCTGTCGTCAGGGCGCGCCGGCTGCCGTCGGAGCCGTCCACGCCAACGGCGACGGGGCCATGGGTGCTCGCGCTGCGTTGGTCGCTGAGCAGCGGATGCGGCACTACGACGACCGGGATCGAGCTGTAGTGGACGGCTGCGTCGGAGACGCTGCCGAGAACGGCCCGCACGCCGCCCAGGCCCCTTGAGCCGACGACGAGCGCAACGGCTTCGAGACGCTCGGCGAGGCGGGGGAGCTCCAGGCCTTCGCCGCCGAAGCTGCGATGCGCGATCGGCTCCGCCTGCAGGCCGGCGGCGGTGGCGAGCGCGACGCCGGCGGCCGCCAGGCGTTCGGCCTCTGCTTCGCCCTCGTGCTCGAGGAGCTCCATCAGCTCGTCCAGGCTGGTGGCGCGGCGGCGTAGCGCCCGACGCAGCTCCCGGCTCGTGAACGGGGGCGCCCAGAGACATGCGATCCGGGCCGAGGATGCCGGCAGCAGCCGCGCGGCGATGTCGATCGCGCCGGCGGCGCTCGGCGACCCATCGAAGCCGACGAGCAGCACGGTCAGGCGCGGCCCGCCTGCGGCTGAAGCGTTGCCGCGCGGGGCGCCCTATCGGCGTGGCGTGTCGCGGCGGAGCTCCTGTCGATGAGCGTCGTCACCGTCGGCCTGGCGGTGCGGCAAGCCCGGGCGCAGCTGGCGAAGGCGGCGGCGAGGTCGTGCAGCGTCGCGCCGAGGTGGACCTCCTGCTCGCGCGACAGGCGGCTATCGGAGCGGGACCCCGGTGCGTTGCTGCGGCGCCACCGGCGGCGCTGGCCGATCCCGGGTGCCGCGTCGGCGGCGAGCTGATACCAGCCCGCGCTCATGAGCTGCAGGGCCTCCTCGACGCGCGGCAGCACGGCGGGGGCATGCGTCGAGCTGCCGGCCCTGCTGGCGGAGTCGTGGAAGGCGCGCGCGGCGCTGAGGAGCCTGGACGCGCAGACGTCGATGTCTTGTGTTGCGCTCATGCTGCTGATCGTGTCGCGCCGGGCGCCTGATTGGGATGGGGCGAAATGCCCATGTCGGGCGAGCCAGCGCTCGAGGTCATGGGTCGCGAGCGGCGCGCGGGCTCGGCAGCGGATGGCGAGCGTGGAGTGCATCGGCTACGCCGCCTCGCGGTCGGTCTTGGCTGGCCGCGCTGCCGCCGACCGCTCGCGCGCCGACACGGCTGCCTCGGGCTGACCTGCCGTCGCTCGGTCTGCGGGCCGAAGGTTCGGCCGCTCCGTGTCGGCGAAGATGGCGGCCATCGCCATGGACAGAATCGCGAGCGCGACCACCAGGCCGATGAGCGCGAACGCGAGCGCAACGGCGCCCGGCCACAGGGCGAGCAGCGCGACCGGCGCCACCACGAGCGCGAGGCACACGGCGGCGACGAGCAACAGGGTCGGATAGCCGGCCCCGTCGGCGGCTCTCTGGAAGCGGATGAATCGGTTCGATCGCACGGTCTGCCCTTCTTGGTTTGCGCTTGCATCGATGGTCGTGCGCCGGCCGTCCACGCGGCATGGGGCGCGTTGACCATTCGGCGCTGCAGCGCCGTGCAGTCAGCGCTCGAGATGTGCGTTCCGCGCGGGGGCAGGCAAGTGAGGAGGGGCGTCACTCATCGGGAGCCTCCACCTCGGTCGGGCGCGGGTGCGTGTAGGGGTTCTTCGGCGAGCGGTCCCGCGAGAGGGACTCGCGCGAGCGGGTGGCGAGCTGCTCGATCGCGTCGGCGAGATGCACCGGCGCGATGTTGTAGTCGCCGCTCTCGACGCGGATCTTGTGTGCCTCGAGCAGCACGTCGGCGTGCGTGTGTCCCGCCGGCGGCTCGAAGCGGTAGGAGGCCAGCTCGACCAGCAGACCGAGCGGGTCGCGGAAGTAGATCGAGTCCATGAACCCGCGGTCCTTCACGCCGCTGTGCTCCAGTCCCCGCTCGTCCAGCCGCTCGACCGTCTGCCGAAACGTGGCCTGCAACACCGCGAACGCCAGGTGGTGCACGGAGCCGACGTCGGTCGGCGTGCGCGTCGGGTCCGACGCGCGATCCTCGTTCGTGAAGACCGTGATCAAGCGGCCATCGCCGGGATCGAAGTGCAGGTGGCCCTCGCTGGCGTTGTCGAGGTTGGGCTGCTCGAAGATGAACGGCATCCCGAGCACGCCATCCCAGAAGTCGATCGAGGTCTGGCGGTCGGCGCCCACGAGCGTGATGTGATGTACGCCTTGACTCTGGAGCTTGCGCATCCCGAAGCATCCTTGTCCACGAAGGTGGTGCCCGCAAGCGAGCGTGCGCTGTTGGGCTTGTCCGTCGAGCGTGGGGAAGCGACTGGGTTTCGCGCGCCAAGGCATATTCCCGAGATCCGGTGGTCGAGCTGACGACGAGCGAGCTGTTCGATTCAGACACCCTTCTGGCCCTCTCACGGCGGACGGCCGCCGCAGGTGTGCTGTCGGTCTACGTGGAGGCCGACGCCGGGGCCGATCCCGGGCTGCAGGGCGCCGCGATCGACATCAAGAACCGGCTCGCGCAACTCGAGCGCAACATCGCGGCCGAGGGACCGCCGGAGCGCACGCGGGCGCTGCGCGAGGGCATCGATCGCCTCGCCCCGGAGCTCGAGCGCCTCACGAGCCCGCAGGAGCAGGGCCGTGGGCGGGCGCTCTTCGCCCCGCTGGGCGAGGAGCAGGAGGTCGTCCGGTTCTCGAGCCAGATGCCGCTCACCAATCGTGTCGTGCTCGACGCCAGCCCATTCATTCATCCGCTGCTCGAGCTGCTCGACGAAGGGCGCCCTGCCGGTGTGCTGCTCGTCTCCCAGGACGAGGCGCGGCTGCTCGAATGGCGGCTCGGGGAGCTGCGCCCGCTCGAGCGGATCGAGCCCGAGGTGGTCGAGGCGCCTCACGAGCGGTCGGGACCCGTCGGGTCGAGCCCGAGCTCCCGCCCGGGGACCCCGAAGCGCGAGCAGCGCCAGGCGCGGGAGCGTGATCAGACACGTCGCTTCCTCGCCCGTGTGGAGGCCGACGCCTCGCGGCTCGCCGCGGAGAACGGCTGGGAGCGTGTGCTCGTCAGCGGCGGCGAGCGGCTGACGGAGCCGCTGGCTGCAGCGCTGACCAGACCGGCGGGTGTCGCGGTCATCCGGGACGCGCGCGTGCTGGTGCGGCTCGACCAGGCGAGCCTCTCTGCAACCGTCACCGAGCGGCTGCACGCGCAGCACGACGAGTACGAGCGCCGGCTCGTACGCGACGCGCGGGAGGCGGCGCTCGGCTCGGGCACCGGGGCGGTTGGCCTGTCAGAGGTCGTTGGCGCGCTCAACGAGGGACGCGTCGCCCATCTTGTCTACGACCCGGAGATCCGCTATCAGGGGTCGATCGGCACCGACGGCCGGCTGCACGCCGACGACGAGCCCGGAGCCGCCGAGATCGAGGTGGTGGCCGAGCCGCGGCTTACGGAACGGCTCGTCGAACGGGCCCTCGAGACCGGGGCACGCGTCACGCCGGTGGAGGGTGCGGCAGCCGGCGCGCTTGCCGAGGCCGCGGGCATCGCGGCGCTGCTGCGCTGGTAGGGTCGGGACCTTCACGCCGCCCTCCCGCAGGCCGCACTCAGACGCTCCTTGTCGTCCCTCGAGCGCGACGTGGTTGACGCCCAGCGCCCGCACCCGGCCGCCCGCCGTCATCGCCGGCTCCGCAGTTGGCGCAGCACGCGGTGCACGATCCCGCCGTCCGGATGGTGATGATGGCGCACGGGTGCCGTCTACGCCGCTCGCCGGTTTACGGTTCGACGAGGCCGCGGCGGATCTCGTAGCGGGTCAGCTCGACGCGGTTGCGCATGCCGAGCTTCTCGAGCACGTTGGCGCGGTGGCGGTCGACGGTCTTCTTGCTGATGAACAGCTGGTCGGCGATCTGCTCGCTGGTGAGCCC
>JBLNDU010000193.1:0-11467 GCA_050261935.1 Nocardioidaceae bacterium
GGCGCGTGGCGGACGAGGCTCTGCGAGGTACTGCCGAGCAACATCCCGCTCAGCCGGCCGTGCCCATGAGTGCCGACGACGATCGCCTGAGCGTCGCGCTCCTCCGCTAGCCGGACGAGCGTGGCGGCAACCGTCACTTCGTCGGCGACCACGAGGGTCTCGGCTTCAAGCCCTCGCTCCCGGGCAAGCTCGGCCCCGTGCGCCGCGACCCGCTGCGCCTGCTCGTACAGGGCCTGGTCGGCCTCGACAGCGGCGCCGACGTCGAGCGGCACGGCCGAAACCCCCACCTCGGCTCTCGGGAGCTCCATCATCTCGAAGCCGGCGCCCGCCTCCCAGACGACGACCACGAGCGCCGGTCGTGGCGCCAGCAAAGCGGCCGCCTCGCGCAGTCCATGCTCCGAGGCCGCGGAGCCGTCATACGCGATGACAACCGGACCGGACCGCTCAGGCATGCGCTCTCCTGCTACCGGCTTCTAAGTGTCCGCTCGCTGCGTAAGCCACACCTTCGCGGCGGCAAGCTCACGCACCGGAAACCCCCTGGCCTTCCCGGGGAGGAGGAACGACAGCGCACGCAGAGCTGGTCGCATCCAGTCCTCGTCGCTCACGACCGCGACGCGGTCGAACGACGTGGCGTGCCGGGCCCGAAAACCGGTATCGGCCGTCATTGCGTCGCCTTCGACCTCGCGAGCCTCAGGCCCGAGCAGGTAGAGCAGCCGGATCTTCTCGCCTTCCGCTATCTCGCGGCGCAGCACCGGCTCCACCGCCTTCTCCCAATCGTCGTCCTCGACCTCGCCGATCGCCTCGAAGCCGATCGTGCCGGTGGGCATGTCGGTCATGCGTCGCAGCATTCTCTTCTCCAGTCTCGCTTGTTCATGGTGGGCCGAGGTCGCGGCCTTCAGACACGTAGGCGGGCGCGGAGACCCTCGAGCTCGGCGCTCGTGATGACGCCGCGCTCGTGAAGCTCCGTCAACTCCCGGAGCGTCTCGGCTGGCTCCGAGGGCGGCTGGGTCGCAGCCGCGGGTGCCGCGCTGTGGGCGCGCGCCGCCGTTGGGAATGCCGCACCAACGGTCTGCTCGGCCCAGCGCCCGCCTTGACGCCCGGCGAACCAACTCGCGTTCAGGGTGTCGGTCCGTCCCGTGACGGCGACGGTGCGGATCATCTGAGTGAGGAGAACCATCTGCGGCGACGCTACCGCACGCGAGTCAGGCCCCGGCATGCTCTTGCTCGGCTGGGGCTCGACTGCGAGGCTCCGAAATGCTGCGGCGACGCGCGAGCTGACGATGGCGCCAGCGGTTTGACAGGCGGGCGGATCTGCCGGGGCCGGCGGAAGCGGCCGCAGGTGACGCTGCGTCAGTGGACGAGCACCTTGAGCCCGACGAGCAGTAGCCCGAGCGCCGCCGTCGACACGCCCGCGCGCAGGACCTCGGCGAGGCTGCCGCCCGCGATCTCGCGGACGCCGGCGCCCCAGACGAACAGCAGCAGGACGTTCACACCGGTGGCGACCCAGAGACCTACCTCGAGCGAGTAGACGCCGACCGCCGCGAGGCCGACCGCGACGGCGGACGGCACGGCGGCGGTCACCATCGGCCACTCGTGCGAGAGCGAACGGGCGAATGCCCGCCGGTCGACTGGCACGCGATGGACGGCCGCGGCTTCGAGCGCCTGCGCCCAGGCGTGCGCGAGCGCGAAGACGGCCGCCGTCACCAGGAGCCCCGCGCCGATCTGCTCCACGTCCTTGCCCTTGTAGGAAACGGCCAGCACCGAAGAGACGAGGACGAGCCCGTAGAGGCTTCGGGTGAGGCCGCCGCGCGGCAGCAAGCCGGCGAAGCCGGACCAACGCTGCCCGGTGTCTTCGCTGGCTGCGCTCATCGCATCAGTGTGGCGATCGGCCACAGCGGCATCGCGCCTGCGTGGGGCGCGCATCGCGGACGCCTCCGGCAGGCCGACTCAATGCGAACCTGCTCGGAACGCGACCCTCCTCGGCTTGCCGACGAGGGCCACCCGGCGGTACACGCTCCCACCGGGCCAGGGTGCGTCTTCGACAGGACGCAAGCATGCGCCATTGCTTCTGACCGGCGTTGGCGGTTGGCTATGGAGCATGCACGCAGAACTGAAGCGGTTCCCACTCGCTCCACTCGCGATCGGGGTGCGGCGTTTGTCGACGGGTCAGCAGACGTAACCGATGACGGCGCTCGCCGCCTCGGCCTTCGTCTGGGCATTGATCCTCGTGCCGCTCCTCGTCATCTGGGTCGTGGGGTTGGTCGACATAGTCCGTCGGGATTTCTCGCCTCGCGCGACGTTCGGGTGGATCCTCATCGTCGTGCTGCTGCCATTCGTGGGTACGTTGGTCTACTTCCTCACGCGCAAGCCGACCGAGGAGGAGGTCCGGGACGCCCAGGCGGTGGCCTCCGACGCCCGTCTCGCCGACCGGCGGCGTGAGGTGGGACCTCGGCCTCCGGTCGACTGATCGACTGGCCGACGGTGGATCGCGTCTCAATCTGGTCGAGGAGGGAGGGAGAGCATCGATGCTTCTCGAGGACTACGGCCTGATCGGCGACATGCAGACCGCCGCGCTCGTCGGCCGCAACGGGTCGCTGGACTGGCTCTGCCTGCCGCGCTTCGACTCCGCCTCGTGCTTCACCGCGCTGTTGGGGGATGAGCGGCATGGACGCTGGCTCCTGGCGCCGGCCGGCGAGGTGCGCGCGAGCTCGCGCAGATACCGGCCCGGGACGCTCGTGCTCGAAACCGACTTCGAGACGGCGGACGGCGCGGCCCGAGTGATCGACTTCATGCCGAAGCGCGGCCAGGGCCCACCGCGCGTCATGCGGATCGTCGAGGGCGTGCGCGGCCGGGTACCGATGCGGATGGAGCTCTCGCTGCGGCCGGACTATGGGTCGATCAAGCCGTGGGTCGAGCTCGCGTCGGACGGCGTGGTGGTCACCGCCGGCCCCGATTCGTTCAGGCTCAGCACGCCGCTCCCGCTCCGCGTGGAGGACGGGGCTGCGAGGTCCGAGTTCACGGCGGTGGAGGGCGCCCGCGAGCGGCTGACGCTGACCTGGCATCTCTCCTACGAGGAGACCCCGCCCGTCGAGGATGCCGACTCGGCGCTCGCCCGCACGGAGGCGTGGTGGCGGGACTGGAGCGGGCGCTGCCGGTACCAGGGGGCGTACCGCGACGAGGTGCTGACCTCGCTGATCGCGCTCAAGGCCATGACCTCGGAGACCACCGGAGCGCTGGTCGCGGCGCCGACGACGTCGCTGCCGGAGGACTTGGGCGGCGTCCGCAACTGGGATTACCGCTTCTGCTGGCTGCGCGACTCGGTGCTGGCGCTCGAGGCGCTGCTCGCCGCCGGCTACACGGACGAGGCGCTCGCCTTCCGCGACTTCATGCTGCGCGTCGGCACCGGCGACCCCTCGAAGATCCAGATCATGTACGGGATCGGCGGTGAGCGGCGGCTGACCGAGTTCGAGCTGGAGGAGCTTCCCGGCTATGAGGGCTCGAGGCCCGTCCGCATCGGCAACGCCGCTTCCGAGCAGTTCCAGCTCGACGTCTACGGCGAGGTACTGCGGTCATGTTCCTCGGCACCGAGGTGCTCGGCCGAATCGAGAAGCGGCTCTGGCCGCGCTGGCGGGCCGTCCTCGAGCACGTCGAGTCGATCTGGCGCCAGCCCGACGACGGGATCTGGGAGGCGCGCGGGCCGCAGCGGCACTACACCTACTCGAAGGTCATGGCGTGGGTCGTTTTCGACCGCGCCGTGCGGATCGCGGAGCGGTTCGGGCTGGACGCCCCCATCGACCGCTGGAAGCAGATCCGCGACGAGATCCACCGCGAGGTCTGCGAGCGGGGATACGACCGCGAGCGTCGCACCTTCACGCAGTACTACGGCTCGGAGGAGCTCGACGCCAGCGTCCTCAACATCCCGCTGGTGGGCTTCCTGCCCGGCACCGACGAGCGCGTCGGCGGGACGATCGACGCCGTCACGCGCGAGCTCGGTCGGGACGGCTTCGTGTCGCGCTACTCGACCGCCGCGACCGACGACGGGCTTCCTGGCGACGAGGGCCAGTTCCTGGCCTGCTCGTTCTGGCTCGTCAGCGCGCTGGCGGCCAACGGCCGCGTCGGCGAGGCGCGGGCGCTGTTCGAGCGGCTCATCGGCTTGGCGAACGACCTGGGCCTGCTCGCCGAGGAGTACGACGTGGGACGCGGGCGGCAGATCGGCAACTTCCCGCAGGCGTTCAGCCACCTCACCCTGATCCTCGCGGCGCGCGACATCTCCGGTGCCGAGGCGGGCGCGAAGTGACCGGCCGCTCGAGCGCGACGGCGCTGCGCGGGTTCCTGGCTCCGCTCGCGCTCGCCCAGTTCATCTGCAGCTTCGCCGGCTCGAACATGAACGTGATGATCAAGCCCATCAGCGACGACCTGGACACGACCGTCCAGGGCGTGCAGGCGACCATCACGCTGTTCCTGCTGATCATGGCGATCCTGATGGTCCCCTGCAGCAAGCTGACCGATCGCTGGGGTCGCAAGCGCTGCCTGATCGCGGGGCTGACGCTGTTCGGAATCGGCGCGCTGCTGAGCGCCGTCGCACCGCACCTGGGTCTCCTGATCCTCGGCAACTCGGTGCTCGAGGGCGTCGGCACGGCCCTTCTGATCCCGCCCGTCTACATCCTGACCACGATGGCGTTCCGCGATCTCGCCTCGCGCGCCCGCGCGTTCGGCCTGATCAGCGGTATGGGTGGTGTCGGCGCGGCGGCGGGACCGCTGATCGGGGGCGTGATCGCCACGGGGATCGGCTGGCGCTGGGCGTTCGGGTTCCAGGCACTGGTCGTCGCGACGATCGTGCTGCTCAGCCGCCGGCTCGCCGACCCGGTGGCGCCGGACCCGACGCGACCGTTCGACGGCGTGGGCGCGGTGCTGTCCGGGGTCGGCATGTTCTTCGTCGTCTTCGGGATCCTGCTGGCCGACAACGACGGCGCGCTGATGGCGCTGTTCCTCGTGATCGGCGCCGCCTTCCTGCTCTGGTTCTTCCTCTACATCCGAGCGCGGGAGCGGGCGGGGAGAGAGCCGCTCCTGTCCACGCGGCTGTTCAGGAACCGCACGTCCAATCTCGGCCTCGTCACCCAGAACATCCAGTGGCTGGTCCTGATGGGTACGTCGTTCGTGGTCTCCGTCTACCTCCAGACGAAGCGTGGCTACGACCCGATCCAGACGGGCGCGGTCTTCACCTCGGCTACCGTCGGCGTGCTGGCCTCGTCGCTCGCCGCCGGACGACTCGCCAGGAGGTACTCCCAGAAGCACCTGATCGCGGCCGGATTCGTCCTGGTCGTGGCCGGAATCGGAATTCTGCTCGGCTTGGCCGGCGTCTCGTCGAAGGTCGTGGCGACCGTGCCGGGGCTGCTGCTGATCGGCTTGGGCACGGGCGTGATGCTCACCGCGTCGGTCAACGTCGTGCAGTCGAGCTTTCCCGAGCCGCTGCAGGGCGAGATATCGGGCCTGTCGCGCAGCGTGTCCAATCTCGGCTCGTCCTTCGGCACGGCGATCGCCGGCACGATCATCGTGTCCGACTTCGCCGCGGGCAACGGGCCCTACCGCATCGCGATGGTCGCCCTCGCCGCCTTCGCGCTGATCGGTCTCGCCGCGGCCGTGTTCCTGCCCGCCAACCCCGCGGGGGCCGACGCCCCGGGCGAGCGCGCCGCGCCGGAGGCGCTCGGCGCGGTTGAGCACGGGTAGGTATCGCGACGCGGCCGACGGGCTGAGACCGCGCGCTCGACGACGGCCGACGCGGGCCGCCGTCAGCGGCCCTGGAGCGTCAGGCGCTCGCCCGGGCTGAGGATGCGCACGGTCACGTCCGGCGCGTGTGTCGAGGCGAGCCGGGCGAACTCGCGCGCGGGCAGCTCGGGCTCTGGAGGCGAGGCCCACGGGGCGGCGAGCGTCCCCCAGTGGATCGGAACGGCGAGGCGGGGCCGCAGCAGCGCCGCGGCGCGCGCCGCGCGCTCCGGGTCGAGGTGGCCGGGCGGCAGCCGCGGTCCCCAACCGGAGACAGGCAGCAGCGCCAGGTCGAGATCTCCGGCGAGGTCGCGCATCCCGTCGAAGATGTCGGTGTCCCCGGCGAAGTAGATGCTGTGCGAGCCCTCGACGACGTAGCCGAGCGCGCCTGCGGCGCGTCCGAGTGGCAGCCGGCGCCCGCCGTGCTCGGCCGTCGTCGCAAGCACCTCGAACGGCCCGATTCTCACCCGGTCGCCGACGGCCAGCTCGACCACGTCGCGCAGGCCCGCCCGCCGCGCGAGCGTCGCGCAGCCGCGGGGGACCACCGCCAGCACGGAGGGCGCGAGCCCGCGCAGTGAGGGCAGGTCGAGGTGATCGTGGTGGGCGTGCGAGATCAGTACGGCATCCGGCGATGCGAGCCGCGGGAGCTCCGGCACGGGGGCGAGCCGGCGCAGGTGCGCCACCCGGCGGCTGAGCACCGGGTCGGTGAGCAGCACCGTGCCGTCGGCCTCGATCAGGACCGTGGAGTGGCCGACGTAGGTGACCGCAGTCACAGGCGGCGGGCGTCTCTCACGGGATTGGGCGAGCTCGATGGGCATCCCGTCCACCGCCCAGCTTCCCGCATCGCGGAGGCGGAGTTCGATGATCCCGCGGTGGCACGCGACTCCACCGAGGACGGTGAGCGCTCGGCGCGCTCCCGTGCCGGGCGGCTGCGCGTCCGGATCGGGTCGCTCGCCGCGCGTCTCGCCGGAGCGGACGCGCCGCGCCACCCGCTCTTGAGCAGGGTGCGCAGCGGCACCAGCAGCTCGGCCTGCCGGGGAGTGGAGCGATCGTCCATCCGGCCGACCGGGCGACCCGGCCGCCCCTGCGGCGGCCGGGTCGGCAGCGGGGCTCAGGTCTCGATCGCTCCGGGGCGCGTGAGCGCCCAGATCACCCACACGTTGAGCGCGATCAAGAGGATCGACCAGAACGGGTAGTAGGGGATGAAGAAGAAGTTGGCGATCGCGCTCAGCGACGCGAGGAAGATCGCCGTCACGCCTGCCCAGGCCTGGCGGCTGAACAGGCCGAAGCCGGTGGCGACCAGCAGGAGGCCCACCAGGAGGTGGATCCAGCCCCAACCGGTCGTGTCGAGGTCGAAGGTGTAGTTGCGAGCGACGACGTAGAAGTTGTCGTCGAAGATCGCCGTCAGCCCGGCGATCGCCTGGAAGATTCCGATCAGTGTGAGGATGCAGGCGGCGAATGTGATGCCGCCGAGCGCCCAGCCGGAAACGGGCTCGCGCGGTCCTGGACGAGGGCCGGCCATGGGTTTGCTCCTTTGTCGGGGTCGTGGCGCGCGTTGCCGCGCGTCCGCCTGCTTCGTCGCCCCGCGCGGTTCACCTGCCGCTGTGCGCTGTGCCACGCGGCACACAGCGCCCGCGGGCTACGCCGATCGAGCCCGTGCGCGTGGAAGAACGATGCAGGTGATGAGCCAGCGCAACCCGTGCCGCGTGAGCGACGGGCGCGAATCGCGGGCGAGGCGATCACCCTTGCGGTAGCGTGCCGAGCCGTCCCCGAGCGAGGAGCATCGGCTCGATGCCCAAGCAGGTCTCCGGCTCAACCTGGACGTCCGCGACTCGGTCCCGGACTAGGGCCCCTGGTCGAGAGTGACCTTCGAGGTGCGCGCGACGCGGGCCAGTGAGCGGCCGGACGACGGCGCTCCGGCCGACGTCTTCGTCGCCTTCGGCATCACCGGCGACCTCGCGAAGGTCATGACGTTCCGGGCGCTGTACAGGCTCGAGCGACGCGGGCTGCTCCGCTGCCCGATCGTCGGGGTGGCCGTCGACGACTGGACGGTCGACGACCTGCGCGAGCGCGCCCGGGAGGCGATCGCGGCACACGAAGGGGTCGACGAGGCGGTGTTCGAGCGCCTCGCGGCGCGGCTGTCGTACGTCTCGGGCGACTTCACCGATCCCGCCACCTTCGAGCGGCTGGCGGCGAAGGTCGCGGACGCCCGGAGCCCCGTCTTCTACCTCGAGATCCCACCGTCCCTGTTCGGCACCGTCGTCGAGGGGCTGGCGAGAGCGGGCCTGACGAAGGCGGCGCGCGTCGTGGTGGAGAAGCCGTTCGGCCACGACCTCGCCTCGGCCCGCGCGCTCGGCGACGAGATGCACGCCTACCTCGACGAGGCCCAGATCTACCGGATCGACCACTTCCTCGGGAAGATGGGGCTCGCCGAGACGCTCTACCTGCGGTTCGCGAACACGATCTTCGAGCCGGTCTGGAACCGCAACTACGTGTCGTGCGTGCAGATCACGATGGCGGAGAGCTTCGGCGTCGAGGATCGCGGCCACTTCTACGACCGGGTCGGCGCGCTCAGGGACGTGGTGGTCAACCACCTCCTGCAGCTGCTCGCCGCCGCGGCGATGGAGCCGCCCGCGGGGCGCGACCAGGCGTCGCTCAAGGACGGGATGCTGGCCGTCTTCCGCGCCATGCCCGACGCTGACCCCGCCGCCTACGTGCGCGGGCAGTACGACGGCTACGGCGCGGTCGACGGCGTGGCGGCGGGCTCGACCACGGAGACCTACGCCGCGCTCCGGCTCGAGATCGACAGCTGGCGCTGGTCCGGCGTGCCGTTCTTCATCCGCACCGGCAAGCAGCTGCCGGTCACGCAGACCGAGCTGCGGCTCGTTTTCCGGGAGCCGCCCAGGCTGGGCTTCCGCGCGCTCGAGGGCCGCGGCCCCGAGCCGGACCAGCTCGTCGTCAGGCTCGACCCGCGCACCGGCATCCGCCTGCTGGTCGACGCCCAGCGCGGCGACGACGTCGAGCCGGAGCAGATCAGCCTCGAGATGGAGTTCGCCGAGCAGGGCGGTGAGTCGGCCAGGCCCTACGAGGTGCTGCTGCACGCTGCAATGCAGGGCGACAGCCGGCGCTTCAAGCGCCAGGACGGCGTCGAGGAGAACTGGCGCACGCTCCAGCCACTGCTCGACTCGCCGCCGCCCGTCCACCGCTACGAGCGAGGCTCCTGGGGGCCGGCCGCGGCGGATGACCTCGTCGCCGGCCACGGCGGGTGGCGCGGTCCCTGGGTGGCGTCATAGGCCGTAGGATCGCAAGCGACCCGCCGCGACCGACGCCGCGGGCGCGTCTGCGGCACAGACCGGAGGAGGAGGGCCAGTGAGCGACCTCGTGGCGATCGCATACAAGGACGTCCCGACCGCGCAGGAGGCGGCGAGCAACGTCGTCCAGGCGCAGAGGGAGCGCCTCATCCAGCTCAACGACCTCGTCGTGATCGAGCGCCGCCCGGACGGCAAGGTCAAGCTCCACCAGCCCTCGAACGTCGGCATCGGCGCCGTGGGCGGCGCGGCGTGGGGCGGCCTGATCGGCCTGATCTTCCTCGTGCCGCTGTTCGGCATGGCGGTCGGCGCGGCGACCGGCGCCGCCGTGGGAGCGCTCGGCAGCACCGGCGTCGACGACCAGTTCATGCGCGACCTCGGGCAGCGCCTGGAGCAGGGTGGCGCGGCGCTCATCCTGCTCGTCGAACAGGTCAACGCCGAGAAGCTGCTGCCGCAGGTCAAGATCCACGGGGAGGTCCTGCAGACCTCGCTTAGCAACGAGGCCGAGGAGGCGCTGCGCAACGCGCTCGCCGCCGCGGGCGAGCGCGGCGCCGGCAGCTGAGCCGGCCCGACCGCTCCGGGGGCCTACCAGCCGACGCGAGCTCGGGCGCGCCGCTGCGCGCGACGCTCGTCGAGGACGGCGTCGAGCTCCGCTCCGTAGAGGAGGGCCACGGCGCCGAGCCAGATCCACAGGAGGAGGATCACCGCGCCCGCGAACGCCCCATAGGTGGCGTTGTAGCTGGCGATGTAGGCGACGTAGACCGAGTACCCGGCACTCGCCAGGAGCCACGCGGCCACGGTGGTGACCGATCCTGTCGTCACCGGGCGGAACCTTCGCTTCGTGGCCGTCGGGGCCGCGTACCTGAGAACGGCGATCGCGAGCAGCAACAGGAGCGCGGCGGCCGGGTAGCGGGCGGCCGACCAGATTGGCACCGCTGCTCCGGAGAGCCCCACGAGCTCGAGCGCCTCTCTGAGCAGGCGCCCGCTGAGCGACAGCAGAGCCACGCACACGATTCCGATCGTCAGGAGCAGCAGCGTCCAGCCGACGTCCTGTGTCCTGCGCAGGAGCGAGCGTGGCACGGGACGCCTGCCGCCGGTCGTGTCGAGCGCGCTCCCGGTCGCGGTGAAGGCGCGCGACGCTCCATAGAGCAGCGCCACGACCCCCGCCGCCCCGATCAGGCCGGCGCTCGACGACGGCGCGCTCTCCGCCGTCTGGAAGGCTGACCGGAGCGTGTCCGTGAGGGCGCCGGACAGGCCGTGATCGGCGGCAAAGCTCGCGATCGTCCTCGGCGCGTCCCGGCCACCGACGAGGCGAAGCACCCCGACGCCGATCAGGAGCGAGGGGAACAGCGAGAGGATTCCGAAGTAGGCGAGCGAGGCGGCGCGGTTGGGCATGTCGTCCTCCACGTACCGGCGCCCGGCGCGCAGCGCGATGGCGGCCGCCGTGTCGCCCCGGGCGTCGAAGGCGGCGCGTGCCCGGCGCGCCAATGACCTGAGGGCGCTCAAGCGCCCCCGCTTCCGAGCGGCCGACCCGCCGCGGGGCTCACGCTCACGTACGTAGCATCCGGGCGGCATGACGAGCGCATCACCCCCCGCGGCGCGCGCGCCTGATCAGCCCGGGCACAGCGGACGTCGCGCCCTGGCCGTTGCGCTCCTGCTCCTCGCCACCACGCTCGCATTCCTCGCGATCTTCGCGGTCTGGGCCAAGCGCCAGGCGCTCGACACGGAGCGCTGGACGCGGACGAGCGGCGAGCTGCTCGAGCAGCGGGAGGTCCGAGAGCGAGTGTCCGTCCTCCTGGTGGACCGGCTGTACCCGAACCTGGACGTCGACTCCCGGCTTAGGCAGGCGCTCCCCTCGCGGGCGGGGCCGCTGACCGGGCCTGCGGCGGTCGGCTTCCGAGAGCTCGCCGAGCGCGCGGCGAACGAGGCTCTCGCACGGCCGCGCGCACGGGCGCTCTGGGAGCGGGCCAACCGCCGCGCCCACCGGCAGCTGCTCGACGTGCTCGAGGGTCGTGAGACCGGACTTGTCAGAGACGAGGGAGTCGTGACGCTCGACCTGAGGGCGCTGCTCGCCGAGGTGGCCGACCGCGTCGGCGTGGGCCGCCAGGCGGCGGCCGAGCTCCCCGACGACACGGCTCGGATCACGATCCTCCGCTCCGACCAGCTCGACTTCGCGCAGGACGTCGTGCGCGTCTTCAGGGCGCTCGTCGTGGTGCTCGTGGCGCTCGCGCTGGGCCTCTTCGCGTGGGCGGTCGTCGTGGCTCGTGGCTGGCGCCGAGAGGCGCTCCGCGGCGTCGGCCTCGGGCTGATCGGCGCCGGCGTGGCGACGCTGCTGGCGCGGGAGGCGGCGGGCGACGCGCGCAGGGTGACTTCGCGCGGTTCGTGGCGCAGGCCCA
>JBLNDU010000194.1:0-2884 GCA_050261935.1 Nocardioidaceae bacterium
ACCCGGACGTGGGATACGTCCGCGCGCGCGCCGGCGACGAAACGCTCATCATCGCCGAGCCGCTCGTGGAACGGGTGCTCGGCGAGGGGACCGAGATCGTGGGGCGCATGCGCGGCGCGGAGCTCGCGGGCACTCCCTACGAGCCGCCGTTCCCGTACGTCATCGGCTTCGGGCCTCGCGAGCACACGGTCCTGCCGGCGGAGTTCGTCACCACCGAGGACGGCACCGGCGTGGTGCACACCGCGGTCGCGTTCGGCGAGGACGACTTCCGCCTCGGTGAGCGCTACGGGCTCGTCATCCAGAACCCCGTGCGGCTGGACGGCACCTTCGACGAGCGGGTCCCGCCGTTCGCCGGCCGCTTCGTGAAGGACGCGGACCCCGACATCGTCGAGGCGCTGCGCGCGTCCGGCCGGCTCTTCAGGGCGGAGCGCATCGAGCACGCCTACCCGCACTGCTGGCGCTGCGACACGCCGCTCCTCTACTACGCGAAGTCGAGCTGGTACGTGAAGACGACGGCGATCCGCGACCAGCTGCTCGCCGCCAACGAGACGGTCAGCTGGCACCCCGAGCACATCAAGCACGGACGCTTCGGCAAGTGGCTCGAGGGCAACGTGGATTGGGCGCTCTCGCGGGAGCGCTACTGGGGCACGCCGCTGCCGGTCTGGCGCTGCTCCGAGGGCCACGAGCTCTGCGTCGGCTCGCTGGCGGAGCTGCGCGAGCGCGGCGGCGACGTGCCGGACGACCTGCACAAGCCGTTCATCGACGAGGTGACCCTGCGCTGCGACTGCGGCGCGGAGATGCGCCGGGTGGCCGAGGTGATCGATGCCTGGTGGGACTCGGGCTCGATGCCGTTCGCGCAGTGGCACGCGCCGTTCGAGCACGGGGACCGGTTCGAGGAGAGCTTCCCCGCCGACTACATCTGCGAGGGGCTCGACCAGACGCGCGGCTGGTTCTACTCGCTGCTCGCCGTCTCCACGCTGCTGTTCGGACGCTCGTCTTACGAGACCGTGCTCTGCCTCGGCCTGATCCTCGACCCGGACGGCCAGAAGATGAGCAAGAGCCGCGGCAACGTGGTGGCGCCCTGGGACGTGCTCGACACGCACGGCGCCGACGCCTTCCGCTGGTACTACTTCACCTCGAAGCAGCCCTGGGACGGCTACCGCTTCTCGCTCGAGACGGTCGGCGAGTCGGTGCGCCAGTTCATGAAGACGCTCTGGAGCACGTTCCACTTCCTCGTGCTCTACGCGAACGTGAACGACGTCGACCCCGACGCGGCGGGCGAGCCGACCGACCTCGACCGCTGGATCGTCTCGCGCCTGCACGCCACGACCGAGCTCGCGATCGAGCGGCTCGACGACTACGACACGACGACCGCCGGCCGCGCGATCGCCACCTTCGTCGACGACCTCTCGAACTGGTACGTGCGCCGGTCGCGGCGGCGCTTCTGGGACGGTGACCGGGCGGCCTTCGCCACGCTGCGCGAGTGCCTCGTGGCGGTCGCCAAGCTGGTGGCGCCGCTCACGCCGTTCATCGCCGACGCGATCTACGAGACGCTCGACGGCGCCGAGCCCTCCGTGCACCTGTGCGACTACCCGGAGCCGGGCGAGCGCGACCCCGAGCTCGAGTGGCAGATGGGCGTGGCGCGCGACGCCGTCGAGCTCGGCCGCGCCGCCCGCGCGCAGGCGAAGGTGAAGGTGCGCCAGCCGCTGCGCGAGGCGATCGTCGTGGCCGCCGACCGCGAGCGTCAGGCGATCGAGCGGCTCGGCGCGATCGTGCTGGAGGAGCTGAACGTGAAGCGGATCCGCTACGTCTCCGAGGCGGACGAGCTCGGCCGCTTCGAGCTGCGGCCCAACTACCGTTCGCTGGGCCCGCGCTTCGGCAGGCAGATGCCGACGGCGGCCGCGGCCGTGGCGGCGCTCGACCCCGAGCGTGCGGCGGCGACGCTGCGCGAGGGCGGCAGGGTCGGCATCGACGTCGACGGCCACGAGCACGAGCTGTCGCTCGACGACGTGCAGATCGTGCTCAAGCCGCTCGAGGGCTACCAGGTGGAGCGCTCCGGCACGCACGCCGTTGCGCTCGACCTGGCGCTCGACGACGTGCTTCGGCGCGAGGCCCTCGCGCGCGAGGTGGTGCACGCCGTGCAGGCGGCCCGCAAGGCGGCCGGGCTCCGGGTGGAGGACCGCATCGCGCTGACGCTCGGGGGCGACGGCGAGCTGCTCGACGCGGCGCGCGCGCACGAGGCCTACGTCGCCGGCGAGACGCTCGCGACGGCCGTCCGCTACGACGGCGACGCGCGGCGTCCGACGGACGGCGGGCCGGCGGAGAGCGAGGGCGGCGCCGCCGAGGTGGCGGGGCGCGAGCTGCGGATCGGGATCGAGCGCGCCGGCTGAGCGGCGCTCAGCCGCTGCCGCTCAGCCCTGGAGCTCGCCGCCCATCGACCAGTCGGCCTTGCTCGAGTCGACGAAGCGGATCCAGACGTGCTCGCGAGCCGTCTTGCCGACCTCGACGAGCACCTCGGTGAGCCGCTCGGCGATCTCGCGCTTCTGCTCGGCCGAGCGGCCCTCGTACCACTCGATCGTGACGTAGGGCATGCCTACGGCGTGAGCGCGGGCTCGAGCTCCGCGAGCAGCCGGTTCTTCGGCAGGGCGCCGATGATCTGGTGCGCGACCTGGCCCTGCTTGAAGAGCAGCAGCGTGGGGATCGACATCACGCTGTAGCGCGCCGCGGTCTGCGGGTTGTCGTCCACGTTCAGCTTGACGACCTTCACGTCCTTGCGCTCGGCGTCGAGCTCCTCGAGATGAGGGGCCACGATCCGGCAAGGGCCGCACCAGGGCGCCCAGAAGTCGACCAGCACCGGCTCGGTCGACTCGAGCACCTCGGCCTG
>JBLNDU010000195.1:0-6183 GCA_050261935.1 Nocardioidaceae bacterium
GTCGGCGCCCACGAGCTGGTCGAGCGGCTGCCGGCCGGCTACGACACCGAGGTCGGCGAGCGCGGCGTGCAGCTGTCGGCGGGCCAGCGCCAGCTCGTGGCCTTCGCGCGCGCCGCCGCCGCCGACCCGCGCATCCTGATCCTCGACGAGGCCACCTCGAACGTCGACGTGCGAACGGAGGCGGAGATCGAGCGCGGGCTGCGCCGCCTGCTGGCGGGCCGCACGGCGATCGTGATCGCACACCGCCTGTCGACGATCCGCCGCGCCGGCCGGATCGTCGTGCTCGAGGACGGCCGCATCGTCGAGCAGGGCAGCCACGCCGAGCTGATCGAGGCCGGCGGCGCCTACGCCCGTCTCTACCGCGACTGGGTCGAGCAGGCGGCGGCCTGAGGCTGGCCGGCTAGGGCCGGAGCCGCGCCGTTGCGGCGCGCGAAGGTGGCGGTCTGGCTGTGGCAGTTGGGGCATAGGATCTTGAGGTTCTCGAGCCGATTGTCGTGACGGTCGCCGTTCACGTGGTGAAGCGCGAACGACAGCGCACCGCCACGCCAGTCGGCGATCCCGCAGCGCTCGCAACGCTGCTCCTTGAGCCCCGCCTGGAAGAGCCGCGCCTTGAGGTTCATGCGGCCTCGGTAAGTGGCCGCCACCAGGAGCTCGGCGAGCGGGAGCGCAGCCGGCCTCGGCGTGATCGCCCCCCGCTTGACCGCCGACGTCCAGCTCGCGCTCGAGAAGCCAAAGCGAGCCTGACACTCGCGCACGCTGTGGCCGAGGTCGTAGTAGCCCTGGACAGCGCCCCAGTCATACCGTCGCGCACAGCGGGAGTCGACCTCCTCGCCGAGCCGCCGCGCGTGGTAGGAGACCGTCGACTTCGTCAGGCCGAGTCGGCGCGCGACCTCGGCGCGACCGATGCCCTGCGCCAGCAGCGTCGCCACCCGTCCGCGCGTGGCCACCTCCATCCTTCTGACGCCGACGGGCGGCTCCTCCCGTCGCGCAGGCGGCGGGGCGCTCGCGGCACGGAGACGGGCGGCGTGATAGCCGACCGTCGCCCGCGCGACGCCGGTTCGGCGCGCCACCTCGTTGAGCGTGAGCCCCTGCTCGAGCAGCTCGGCGACCCTCGTCCTCAGCGTCGTCACGAACGTATGTTCCCAGACGGGCCGGACGGAAGCCGGCGACGCGCTCATATACTGGGCCGCCGTTGGGGACTGGTGTAATCGGCAGCACGCGACACTCTGGATGTCGAAGTTGGGGTTCGAGTCCCTGGTCCCCAGTAACCCCCCGCCACCGAGTAGGGGTTAGAGAAGACGTCTCGGGCGTCGCTGCGCGTGCCGCGCCCCGATCCGGTTGCTACTTCTTCGTCGACGTCTTCCGGCGCGCCGTCGACGCGGAGCGGCCACCGGAGCGACTCGCGCTCGAGCGACCGGCCGAGGCCGAGCGGCTCGAGGCCGACCGGCTCGTCGACCTGGCCGCCGTCCGGCGGCTCGTGCTCGAGCCGCTGCCCGTCACGGCCTTCTGGACGCCCTCGAGGTCCTTGATGATCTTGCGGTTCGCGCCGCGCAGGTTCTTGCGGGCGTTGCGGAGCGTCGTGTCGACGTCCTTCAGCAGCTCGCGCGAGCCGCGACTCATCTCGGAGCGCAGATCCTTGAGCGCCGCCTGCGCGGCTTCGATCGAGTCACCGAGACGATCGAGCGCCACCTGCCCTGCCGGCTTGCTGCTCCTGGCCACGTGATACCTCCCGTTGTCGTTCTCTGAGGCCGGCGTGCAGCCTACGCGAAAACCGCAAATACCGGGAAATCGGCGTCACACCGTGACACGCCGACGAGCCGAGCGGGCGCTAGGCGACCGCGGAGTGGCTCGCGAATCGCTCGGTGACCGCCGCCTCGAGGCCGACGTCGAGCACGACGAGCACCTCGTCGCCCGCCTCCACGGTCGAGTCGCCGGCCGGCACGAAGCCGCCGCCGTCGCGCAGGATCGAAATGACGAGCGCGCCCTCGGGCAGCCCGAGGTCGCGTACGCGGCGGCCCGCCGCGTACGAGCCCTGGCCCACCGCCAGCTCGATTATCTCGAGCCGCTCCTCCGGCAGGTCGAGCAGGTGCACGAGCCCGTACTTCGGCACCTCGTGCTCGATGAGGCGCAGGATCAGATCCGTGGCCGACACGACCGGCTTGACCCCCAGCAGCTCGAAGTGCTGCATGTTGCGCGGGTTGTTGCAGCGCGCCACCACGCGCGGCACGCCGTACTTGTCGCGCGCCATCTGGGCGATCAGGAGGTTGTCCTCGTCGTCGCCCGTGACCGCGATCACGAGGTCGGCTCGCTCGATCCCGCCCCGCTCGAGCACCCACAGCTCGGACCCGTCGCCGTACTGCACGCTGTGCTCGAGCTCCTCCTCGACGACCGCGTAGCGGCTCGCGTCGGCCTCGATCACCGTCACCTCGTGGCCCTTGCCGATCAGCTCGCGGGCCAGGTTCCAGCCGACCTTGCCGGCCCCAACGATCAGGACGTACATCAGACGGCCTCGCCCTCGGGACTGAGCTGGCCCTGGACCGCCGCCTCGAGCAGCTCGATGGCCGTCTGCGTCGGGCAGACGGTCTGGAGCCCCTGCTGGGCGTACCACTTCGCGCGGGCGGGGTCGAGGATGCGGACCACGACGCGCGGGACCTCGAAGCGCCGCCTGGCCACCTGCGCGATCACGAGGTTGGTGTTGTCCCCGTCCGTCGCGGCCACGAAGGCGTCGGCCTGGTCGATGCCGGCCTCGAGCAGCGCGTCGATCTCGAGCGCCGTGCCAACCGTGAAGCGTCCGCCGCGATCCTCCCAGGGCTCCGACTGGTCGCGGTTGAGCATGCCGATCGCCTCCGGGTCCTCGTCGAGAACGGACACCTCGTGCCCCTCGTCAAGCATGGACCTGGCGATCGCGGACCCCACCCGCCCGCAGCCGACGATCAGCACGAACACGAGCTTGACAATACCGCGGCCCTGCCGCTTGGTTACGCCTACGGCGCCACGCCCTCGCGGGTCCCCTCCTCGCCCGCGGGGGCGGCGGTGAGGATGACCTTGCAGGGCGCCTTCTCGACCACGTAGCGGGTGGTCTCGCCGACCGTCCGGTCGCGTGCCGCGCCGCGGCCGCCGAGGAGGGCGCCGCCGCGGACCCGGCTCGGGGCCTCGGCCGCCAGGACGATCGCCTCGACCCCGCGCCGGCGGGCCTCCGACACGATCGCCGAGCCGATCGTGCGGCCGCGGACCATCGCGGTCGCGACCTCCACCCCCTCGTACTCCTCCCCCACCTCCTTCGCGCGCGAGAGAACCCGCTTGGCGGTGCGCACCCGCTCCTCGGGGACGCGCGCGTCGAGCGGCAGCGAGATGGGGATCTCGAACACGTAGAGCGCCTCGAGCACGGCCCCGCCGTCTCCCTCCTCGGCGCGGTCCGCCGCGAGGCGACCCGCGGTGCCGACGATGTCGTCGTCGAGCTCCTCGCCGAAGACGGGGACGAGCAGGCTGCTGTACTCCTGGTCGGGCGCCTCCTGGAGCGCCTCGGCGGGAATCGTGAAGCGCTCCGTGAGCGACCTTCCGTGCCGGCGCCGGTAGACGACGTAGAGCAGGATGCCGGCGACCATCCAGGCGCCGCCGGCGAACCGGGCGCCCTCGTGCAGCACGAGCACGCTGAGCCAGCCGGCCGCGGAGAGCAGCGCGCCGAGCAGGGCCGGCAGCGGCACGGAGCCGCGCCCCACTCGCACGTTTAGCGGCACGCGAAACGCGCGCCGGGCGTCGGGCTCACGGAAGCGGAGCACGATGATCGACACGTGCGCGAGCGTGAAGCTGAGCATCGCGCCGAACGCGAACATGCCGGCCAGGAAGTTCACGTTCGCCGGCAGGGTGAGCGCGAACGCGAGCAGCGCCGACAGCACGATCGCCACGTAGGGCGTCGAGCGGCGCTCGTGCAGCCGCCCGACCAGGCTCGGCACCTGGCGGTTGATGGCGAGCGAGTAGGACAGGCGCGCGACGCCGAGCATCTGCCCGTTGGCGGCCTGGATCAGCACGAGCGCGCCGATCGCCCCGACCGCGTAGCTGAAGAGCTCGCGCGTCCAGTCCGGCTCGAACGCCGACACTACGCCGAGCACCGGCGCCTCCACGAAGCGCCCGCCGAGCGCTGTTGAGCCGCCCTCGACCGGAACCGCCATCAGGGCGACGAGCGAGATGCCGCCGAACAGGACCAGCACGCCGGCCGCGCCCACTGCGGTCGCACGCCGCAGGCCGGCGCGGCCCACGCGGACGTCGCCGGCGAGCCCGGAAGCGGCCTCGATCCCGGTGGACGCGGCCGTGGCGATCACCGCCGCGAAGACGAGGTCGTCCCAGCCGGGGGCGCTCCCCAGCCGCACGGTGTCGAAGACGTCGCCGGGGCTGCCGAGCGTGGCCAGGCCCACGACCATGATCGCGACGAACAGCGCCACGTTGAGGAGCCCGAGCCGCAGCACGCCGCGCAGCCGCTCGACCGCGATGCCGCGCACGTTGAGGACGACGACCGTGGCCAGCGTGGCGCCGGCGATCGCCACCTCCACCCCGGCGTCGCCCGACACCGACCAGAACGCCTCGAGGTAGTGGGAGACCGCGAACGCGCCGAACGCGATCACGATCAGGTAGTCGAGGATGATCGCCCAGCCGGCCACGAAGCTCCACAGCTCGTTGAAGGCATAGCGGGCGAAGGTCGAGGCCCCGCCTCGCTCGGGGTGGAGCGAGTTGCCCTCGACGTAGGTCAGCATCGTGGCGACGAAGAAGACGCCCGCGACCAGGAACACCGCCGGCGTCAGCCCGAGCGCGTCGCCGGCCACCACGCCGAGCGCGAAGTAGATCGAGGAGCCGACCGCGCTCAGCGCGATCGCGAACAGCGCCGGCTCGCCGAGCGTGCGCGCGATCCGCGCGTCGGCGAGGACGGAGCCGCGCCGGACCTGGTCGCGCACCCGCTCGGTCGCGCCGCCGGCGCCGTCCGGGAGCGGCGTCCTCACCGCGGCCCGCCCGCGCGCGGGCGCAGCGCGAGCCACAGCCGCCCGCCGCCGAGCGCCGCCATCATCGCGCCGAGCACCACGCCCAGCGCGAGCACGCCGCCCCCGCGCGCGAGCGCGACGGCCACCATGGCGAGCCCGATCAGCACGAGCCGCGCGCTGAGGACGCCCGTCGAGAGCCGATACGCCCGCTCCACGGACGCAATGGTAGGCCCGCGCTCAGGCCGCCGGCGCTGCCGCCGCGGCCTGCGCCGGGATGGCGCCCTCGGGCTCCGCGGTGGAGTCGATGATCACCCGGCAGGGGCGCTCCTCGAGCACCGTCTCGAGCGTGCGGCCGAACAGCGTGGCCCCGGTCCTCCGGCGCGGGAGCGTCATGACGAGCGCCCGGGCGCGGATCTCCTTCGCCTCGCCGACGATGCGGCGGCCCGCCTGACCCGGGCGGACCTTCTCCCAGTGGCCGGTGACGCGCCGGCCGCCGCGCACCCGCGCCGCGTCGATGATCGCCTCGGCGCGAGCCTCGTCCGCGGGCATCTCGGCGTCGAGCGGCGAGTTGGTGGGCACGGTGATCGTGACGAGCACGTGGATGCCGCGCCGTCGGCGGGCGGCGAGCCGGGCCGCGGTCGAGACGGCCGAGGGCGAGTACTCGCCGTTCTCGAACGCGACCAGCACGGACTCGTACTCCACCTCGTGCTCCACGGCCGGCGTCGGCAGCACAACCTTCACCGTCTCGGTCAGCGACAGCCCCTGGCGGCGGCGGTAGACGACGTAGACGGTGATCCCGAGCGTCAGCCAGAGCAGGCCCGAGACGAGCACCCGCACGTCGAGAACGGTTACGACGAGGAACGCGATCCCGGTGCCGAGCCCGCCGAAGATCGCGAACAGCGGCAGGTCGACCTGGCCCACGCGCACCGATCCCGGGCCGCGCCAGGGGCGCTCGGCGTCGGGTCGCTTGAAGCGCAGTGCAGTGACGGACAGGTGCGCCACCGTGAACGACAGCATCGCCCCGAACGCGTAGATCGTCGCGAGGAAGTCGGCCTGGCCGGGCAGGATCGCGAGGCAGGCGATCGTGCCGAACACGAGGATGGCCACGTAGGGCGTGCGGAACCTCGGGTGCAGCACGCGCAGCGCCTCCGGCAGCTGGCGGTGCTGGCCCATCGAGTAGGTCAGGCGCGAGACGCCGAGCAGCCCGGCGTTG
>JBLNDU010000196.1:0-8538 GCA_050261935.1 Nocardioidaceae bacterium
TGAACGCCAGCCCGATCACCAGCAGGGACAGCGCGCGCTGGCGAAGCGTCTCCGAGACGATGTCCCAGACCGATCTGACCGCCGGCTCGACCGTCGCCGAGCTCGCCAGCGAGTCGACGACGGCGCCGCCGATCAGGCGCCTGACGAGCAACAGGAGCAGCGTCGCCGCCCCGATCCCGCCGCCGACCCCGATCAGCGCCCGCCGCCGCCAGCCCTTGGCGAGGTAGAGCGCGCCGAGGTAGAGCAGGAGCGTCAGCAGGGGCAGCACGAAGCCGAGGCTGCGCAGCGCCGCCACCGCGGTCTGCACTGCGTCGAGCTGGCTCGACTTCATCACGATCAATTCGCCGGGGGTCTGCACGATCGGGCGGCCGAGCAACGCCGTGATCCGCCCCTCGATCGAGGCGAGCGAGGCGTCGAGCGAATCGACGTTCGCCCGGCTTGGATCCTCGAGCACAGCGGCGCTCCGAGCCTGGACGGCGGTCAGCCGCTGGTCGAGGTCGGACAGCCGCCCCTCGAGCTTGGCCAAGCGGCCCTGCAGCTGGGATGGGACCTTGCCCTCGGCCGCCTTGACCTTCCCCTCGAGGCTCGCCACCTGCTTCTGGAGCGCCGCGGAGCTCTGCTCGAGCTTCTGGAGGTTCTGCCGCAGCTCGGGACTCAGCTGACCGCGCTGTATCTGAGACAGCTCTGCGCGAGCCGACTTGATGTGGCTCTGAACCGTAGTAAGCCGCTGCCTCAACCGCTGCGCGGAGTCCTGCACGATGCCCTGGACGCTCGAGATCGTCGCGGGGCTGACACCCAGCCTGGCGGCCAGGTCGGCGATGACGCTGCCGTACTCGAACGTCACCTCGCCGCCGCCGGTCTTGACGAACTCGCCCTCGTCCCTGATCAGGCGGACGAACTGCTCGTGCGCCCGCCCGACCGCACGCGAGACGAGCCCCTGCACCCGCGGCGACTCGAGCGCCCTCTGGGCGGCGTTCTGAGCGAGCTGCCTGGTCGCCGCCGCGGCCGGAAAAGCGAGCGCCTTGGCGTCGCCCGGGAGCTGCTGGCGGATCTGGCCCGCGACGTCGACGTTGGCGTACAGCTGATCGACGGCGTAGATGCTGAGCGCCTGCTGCACGTCCTCGTCGGCGAGGATCTCGTCCGTCGTGTCCCGCACCTGGCCGTTGTCGAGCGCCGCCAGCTGGACCCAGTTCGCCGTGATAGAGACGACCAGCACCAGCGACGCGAAGACGATCAGCGACCACACCAACACGCGGTGACGCCGCTTCGGCGACTCGGCCGGCGCGGTCACACGCCGGCCTCCGCCTTCAACCTGCCCGTCTCGACCGCGTGCATGAGCGCCGCGTGGTCGCGCTCGTTCTGGTCGGCGTAGCTCTCGGCGAAGTCGGCGATCGCTCGGTCGAAGCGGTCGCCGCCGCCGAGGTAGGCCGCGATGGCGATGCGGTCGCCCGACCGAGCGTGGGCGCGCGCCAGCGTGGCGCCGCAGAGACCGCCGTACAGCTCGAGCGCCGTCGCGTCCATGGCGTCGACGTCGGCCGACGCCTTCCAGTCCCACAGCTGACGGACGTAGAAGTCCCGCTCCCGGCCGTCAATCCCGACCGCGTGGATCCAGCCGAGCAAGATGTCGCCCGCGGCCTGCATCAAGCGCTGCCCCTGGACGACGCGCTGGCCCTGGTTTCTGTAGGCGCTGCGGCGCGTGAACGGCTCGAGCGCCGACCGCTGCGCCTCCTTGACCTGCAGGAACAGCGGATCGTCGTCGTCGCGGCCCAGCATCAGCACGATCCAGGCGCGCGTCCCGACGCTTCCGACCCCCACGACCTTGTGGGCGAGGTCGACGTAGCGGTAGCTCTCGACCAGGTGGCGCACCGCCGGGGGCAGGGTGCCGAGGTAGGCGCGCAGGACCTCCCCGATCCGCTCGCCGACGACCTCCCGGTCGACGCCGTAGGCGTCCGCCAGCTCGGCTGCGGGGACGATCAGCGGTGGGTCGCCTACCAGCCGCCGCTCGCCGTCGACGACGCGGGTGAGCTTCGAGAACGCGCGCAGGCTGTCCTTGCGCCGCGCCTTGGCGGTGTTGCGCTGCACGCGCTGGAGCGTGTCGCGGTCGAGCCTGTGCTCGACCTCGGCGAGCGCCGCTTCCACGTCGACCCGGGAGTACCACACGTCCAGGTTGCGCAGCTCCGCGAATGTCCGCATGGCATCGCGGTAGCCGCGCACGGCGCCGGTCACCACCCGCCGCCGCTCTGCGGCGCCGAGCTCGCGCTGGCGGCCGGCAATCGCGACGCTCGCCGCCAAGCGCTTCACGTCCCACTCCCACGGTCCCGGCAACGTCTCGTCGAAGTCGTTCAGGTCGAAGAGCAGCCGGCGGTCCGGCGCCGCGAAGCCGCCGAAGTTGGATAGGTGGGCGTCCCCGCAGAGCTGGACCGTGATCCCCGACGTTGGCGTGGGCGCCAGGTCGGACGCCATTACGTAGGCGGCCCCGCGGAAGAACGCGAACGGCGAGGCCGCCATCCGTCCGTGGCGCATCGGTACCAGCTCGGGCACGCGGCTCGCGGCCTGCTCCTCCAACAGCTCGACCGGGTCGCGCCGGTCCGACTCCGCCGTCCACTCGCCATGGCGCGAGCGCGGCACATCGCGGCGCGCGCCCTTGCCGCGCTCGGCGCGCTCAGCGACGGTCGGATACCCCGAGTTCGCGCTCGGATGCGCGGAGGCGTTCGGCGGGCCCATGGCGCGGAGCATCGCCGGGCGCGGCCGCCATGGCAATGGTGCGCCCACCCCCTCGGCCGTCATGCACGCCTAATTGCATCCGGAGACCGGCGGGCGGACGATGTGCGCCGACCCTCGGGCCGGCGGGTCGAGCCGGCCTTGGCCGAAAGGAGAACGGAATGGACGAGAGCGCCAGGGGCGCCGGCTGGCTTTTGTTCGCCGGCATCATGATCCTGATCGCGGGAGTGCTCAACGTCATCTGGGGCATCGCCGCGATCGACAACGCCAACTTCTTCCTCGAGGACACGCGCTACGTCTTCGAGGACCTCAACACGATGGGTTGGATCATCCTCATCATCGGGATCATCCAGCTGATCGCGGCCTTCTCGATCTGGGCCGGAGGCGAGTTCGGCCGCTGGATCGGAATCATCGGCGCCAGCCTGAGCGCGATCGGGGCGCTGCTGTCGATCCCAGGCTTCCCGCTCTGGTCGGTGTCGATCTTCGCGATCGACATCCTGATCATCTACGGCCTCGTCGCGTACGGCGGACACAAGGCGCGGGTGGGCTGATCGCCCAGACCGAGGTCAGGCGTCAGGTGCGTTCCGGGTCAGCGCGTGCGTGGTGAGCTGTGCCAGCGCGGTGCCGAGCAGGGCTCCCACCACGACGTCCCCTGGGTAATGCACGCCGGTGTGGACGCGCGAGTAGGCCACGAGTGCGGCCAGGCCGTGCAGTGGGCCTCCCGCCGAGGGCATCGCGCGGCCCACACCGGTCGCGAACGCGAACGCGGCGGCCGAATGCCCGGACGGGAACGACCCCGAGCCGGG
Organism: Nocardioidaceae bacterium; assembly: GCA_050261935.1. Lineage (GTDB taxonomy): Bacteria > Actinomycetota > Thermoleophilia > Solirubrobacterales > Thermoleophilaceae > JBLNDU01. Next base: position 3,528 of record JBLNDU010000196.1, read on the forward strand.
CATCGGCACCTGGCGCGCCAGCGGGACGCGCTGCGCGACCCGGCCGGGGCGCGGCCGCCGCCAGAGCGGCTTGACCGCGAGGTTCACGACGCTCGCCGTCACGCCGAGCGAAGCCAGGCCGAGGCCGGCCGCGCGGCGGCCGGCGCGACCTCGCGCGAGCGCGAGCGCCGCGGCCGACGCGAGCGACAGCCGGGAGTAGTCGGCGGCCCGCGAGAGGCGGCTCATCGCACCGTCGAGCGCCGGCGTGGGGGTGCTCGCGATGGCGGCATAGACGGCGACGTCGAGGCGCTTCGCATCCTCGACCGAGCGGCGCATGCCCAGGAACGGCTCCGAGTGCGGGGCGCTCAAGGCGAGCCGATCCTATGACGCGGAGGCGACTGGCGGCCGCGCTGGCGCTGGTCGCCGGAGCTGCGAGCGGCGCACTCGCCGTGGTCGTGGCGGTGGTCGAGTTCCCGCGCGGGCTCGCCCTACTCGCCTGCTTCACGGTGGCCGGCTTGACGGCGTGGTACGGAGCGCTCCGGCGCGGCCCCGCTCGACTGGCGGGCCTGACGTGCGCGGTGCTTGCGCTGGCCATCGCGGTGATTCTGATCCTGACGGGTGGGTCGCTGCTGGCCCAGCTTCTCGTCGTGGTCGGGCTGCTGGTGTGCCTGGCGGCCGCGCGCGCCGCCGTCGCGGTCCACGTGCGCCTGCCGTCCGCTCCGCCGCCCCACCACCCGATCCTGATCTTCAACCCGCGCTCGGGCGGGGGCAAGGCGGAGCGCTTCGCGCTTCCCCGCGAGGCGCGTGCGCGCGGGATCGAGCCGATCGAGTTGGAGCCCGGCGGCGATCTGGAGGCGCTCGTGCGCGACGCCGTCGAGCGCGGCGCCGACGCGCTCGCGATGGCGGGCGGCGACGGCTCCCAGGCGATCGTCGCCGCGGTCGCATCGGAGCGCGGCCTGCCCTATGCCTGCGTGCCGGCGGGCACGCGCAACCACTTCGCGCTCGACCTCGGCGTGGATCGCGACGACGTGGTGGGCGCGCTCGATGCATTCGTCGACGGCGGTGAGCGCGAGGTGGACCTGGCCGAGGTCAACGGCCGGGTGTTCGTGAACAACGTCTCGCTCGGGCTCTACGCCGAGGCGGTGCAGCGCGCCGGCTATCGCGACGCCAAGCTGCGCACGCTGCTCGACACGGTGCCCGACGTGCTGGGCGCGGATGGACGGGAGCTCGACCTCGGCTGGCGGGGGCCGGGCGGACGCGAGCACCATGCAGGCGCCGCGATCCTCGTCTCGAACAACCGCTATCGGCTCGGCCGCGCGGTCGGGTCGGGCACGCGCCCGCGGATCGACGACGGCCTGCTCGGGGTCACCGTCGTCGGCGCCCCGTCAGGCCGCGGCGACCGTGGGCGTCTGCCGCAACGCCCCTGGCGCGAGTGGTCGGCGCCGACCTTCGAGGTCGACGCGGACCGCCCCGTGCCCGCAGGCGTCGACGGCGAGGCGCTGAGGCTCGAGCCACCGCTGCGCTTCCGGATCCGGCCGCGAGCCCTACGAGTGCGCATCGCGCGTGGGCATCCCGGAGCGTCCCCGTCGGCCAGGCTGCCCGAGGGCCCGCGGGAGGGCGTGGTCGAGCTGGTACGGATCGCGGCCGGGCGAGAGTGAACAGAGTCATGGCAAAGGAGGAACGAATGGACCTGCTCGAGATCACCGACAAGCAGCGAGTTGGCCGCACGGAGGCCGCCACGCGACTGCGCGCCCTCGCCGACGCGCTGGGGCGCACGAACGAGGTCGAGTACGGGAGCGGCGGCCTGCAGTTCAAGGTCCACGTCCCCGATGAGCTCGACTTCAAGCTCGAGATCGAGCTGCAGGACGACGAGTGGGAGCTCGAGGTCGAGTTGAAGTGGGGCCGGAAGCAGGGCGGAGAGCAGACCTGACGCTCGCCCCCAAGCGCAGCGATGTGGACCCCGCGGGGACTCGCTGACCGCGGGCACGCCCACCGACCACGAGCGACCGCCCTTGGGCGCGACTTGTTGAACGCTCGAAGGGAGAGATGACGTGGCAACGCACACCGACGAGATCGCCGGCCGGTACGGCAACAGGTTCATCACCGAGGGGGCGCCTGCGGCGAAGTTCCCGGGGGTCGGCATGGCGGCACCGGACGCGATGCGGCTCGTGGCCGAGGAGCTGATCCTGGACGGGGATCCGCAGCGCAACCTGGCGACCTTCGTAACCACGTGGATGGAGCCCGAGGCACAGCGCGTCATCGGCGCCAACCTGCATCGCAACTTCATCGACCACGCCGAGTATCCGCGCACGGCCGAGATCGAGCAGCGCTGCATCCGGATGCTGGCCGACCTCTTCCACGCGCCCGGCGAGACGACCGGCGCCCGCACCCAGGGCTCCTCCGAGGCGATCATGCTCGGCGCCCTGTCGCTCAAGTGGAAGTGGCGTGAGCGGCAAGAGGCGGCCCGCAAACCGACTGACCGGCCGAACCTCGTATTCGGCGGCGACGTGCACGTCGTATGGGAGAAGTTCTGCCGCTACTTCGACGTCGAGCCGCGCATCGTGCCGCTCAAGGAGCACAAGTACACGATCGGCCCCGAGGACGTAGAGCCGCACGTCGACGAGAACACGATCGGCGTGGCCGCCGTGCTCGGCACCACGTTCACCGGCCACATGGACGACATCCGCGGCATCAATCAGCTCCTGGTGGAGCTCGAGGACCGGGAGGGCCTGCACGTACCGCTGCACGTCGACGCCGCGAGCGGAGGCTTCGTCTGGCCCTTCCTCTACCCGCACTCGGAGTGGGACTTCCGGCTCGAGCAGGTCCGCTCCATCAACGTGTCGGGGCACAAGTTCGGGCTCGTCTACCCCGGGATCGGCTGGCTGATCTTCCGCGAGAAGAGCGATCTCTCGGAGGACCTCGTCTTCTACGAGAACTACCTCGGCAAGACCGACGCGACCTTCACGCTCAACTTCTCCACCGGCGCCGCGATGGTGCTCGCCCAGTACTACAACCTCGTCCGCTTCGGGCGCGAGGGCTACACCTACGTGATGGAGATGATGCTCCAGAACGCGCGCGCGCTCGCCGACGAGCTGAAGTCGAGCGGCAACTTCGAGCTGATCGGCGAGGGCGAGGAGCAGCTGCCGCTCGTGGCCTTCAAGCTCGCAGAGCAGAGGAGCTACGACGAGTTCGACATCGCCTGGCAGCTGTCGGCCGAGCGTGGCTGGATGGTGCCCGCCTACACGCTCCCCCCGGACGCCCAGCACGTCAAGCTGATGCGCGCCCTGGTCAAGGAGACGCTCGGCCGCGACCTGGTCGACACGCTCGCCGACGACGTCGCCCAGGCCTGCCGGACGCTCGAGAAGAAGGGCGGAGCACACGAGTCCGAGCGCCGGCGGGTCAAGACGGGAGTCGGCTACTGAGCGACATGGGCACGGGGTCGCGGGGCTCGGAGCCGCGGGACTCGACCCGACCCAGCGCCGAGCCCGGGGCGCGCCGGTTGCCGCAGATCCGCGCCGCCTGATCGACGCCTTCCTCGATGGCCTCACCACGCACGAGCAGAACCGATTGATCTGGAGGCCCGAGATGATCGGCTGCGTCCTCTTCCTCGTCTCGGGCCATCTGGCGATGACCGAGATCTGCCACCGCGGGCGTCCGTGCCTCCGCCGCCGCGACCTCGGCTGGTGGACGTCGCGATCAACCAGCTCGGATCGATCCTCTTCTTCGTGTCCGCGATAGCGGGCTTCGTGAGACCCGAGACCTCGAGCGAGGTGAACGTGGCCGTGGCCAACTGGGGCACGCTCACGGGCGCGATCTGCTTCGCGATCGGCGGCGTCGTGCAGGCCTTCGAGCGACCACCCGACACCCCTCCACGAGGCGCTCGGGGATCCGCCCCGGCCACTCCCTGATCGCCGGACACGGGTTGGCCTCCTCGGCTACGGGAGGCGGGCACCCTTGCGCGCGCTGTGCTGCCGAGTGCACGCTACGCGCCCATGGCAACGGCACGGACGACGGCGAGCACCCCTGAGCATCGGCGCCTGGAGGAGGCACGCACCGGCGAGGTCCCATGGAAGGCGTGGGGTCCCTATCTGAGCGAGCGCCAGTGGGGCACGGTGCGCGAGGACTACAGCGCAAACGGCGACGCCTGGAACTACTTCAGCCACGACCAGGCGCGGTCGCGCGCCTACCGGTGGGGCGAGGACGGCATCGCCGGGATCTGCGACGAGCGCCAGCGACTGTGCCTGGCGCTCGCGCTGTGGAACGGCAGCGACCCGATCCTCAAGGAGCGGATGTTCGGGCTCAACAACGCGGAGGGCAACCACGGCGAGGACGTCAAGGAGTACTGGTTCTACCTCGACAGCACGCCGACGCACTCGTACATGAAGTGCCAGTACAAGTACCCACAGCGCGAGTTCCCCTACTGGGACCTCGTGTCGACGAACGCCGGGCGCGGCAAGCAGGGCATGGAGTACGAGCTGCTCGACACCGGCATCTTCGACGAGGACCGCTACTTCGACGTGATCGTCGAGTACGCCAAAGACGCCCACGACGACATCCTGATGCTCGTGACCGCGCGCAACCGCGGCCCACACGAGGCGACCTTGCACCTGCTTCCGACGTTGTGGTTCCGGAACACCTGGTCCTGGGGCGGCGACGTCACGAAGCCCGCGCTCGCGGCCGCTGACGGCGAGCTGGGGATCGCCGCCGCGCGCGCCTCCCACCCGGAGCTCGGCGAGTGGCTCCTTCGCGCCGACGGGTCGGCGGAGCTGCTCTTCTGCGAGAACGAGACGAACCAAGGGCGCCTGTTCGGAGCCCCCAACGCCTCGCCCTACCCGAAGGACGCCATCAATGAGTTCGTCGTGGCGGGCAGGGAGGACGCCGTCAACCCCGAGCGCACGGGCACGAAGGTCGCCGCTCATCACGCGCTGCAGATCGCGCCGGGGGAGAGCGCCTCGATTCGCCTGCGCCTGACCTCGCTCGACGGCTCCGAAGCGCCGGCGCGCGGCGGCACGCCGCTCGGCGGCGACTTCGA
>JBLNDU010000197.1:0-3708 GCA_050261935.1 Nocardioidaceae bacterium
ATGAGACGCCCTGTGTCAACCCCCCGTGGTTTGGAGGCGGTTGAGGTTGCCGTGTCTGGCGGGGTTGTAGGGGGTTTGGTCTTGCCAGCAGCGCCAGAGGATGCGGGTCCAGGCGCGGCCGAGGATGCGGATCGCGTGGGGGTGGTCGCAGCCTCGGGCGCGGGCGCGGGTGTAGACGTTGTTGGCCCAGGGGTGCCAGTGGCGGGTGGAGTCGGCGAGGGTGGCGAAGTGGGCTCTGAGGCGGTGGTCGCAGCCGCGTCTGAAGCAGGCTGCGCGGCGCTTGCCGGACTCGACGGCGACGGGTGCCATGCCGGCGTCGGCGGCGAGCGCGTCGGCGCTTGGGTAGCGGGCGCGGTTGTCGCCGATTTCTGCGATCAGGCCGGCGGCGGTGACGCTGGATTTGGGGTCGCGGAAGAGCGCCAGGAAGATCTGCCCGTCGGGGTGGGCGTGCACGGCGCCCTTGATCTGGCTGGTGAGCAGGCGGATCTGCTCGACGATCGGTCTGAGCGCCTTGACGAGCGCGAGCACGATCGCCCGGCGGGCTTCGGTCTCGGCTTCGCCGCAGCTGCCGGCGGGGGCGGCGTGGAGCCGTTCGAGCAGCTGCTCGGGGCTGCGGCGGCCGCAGTAGGCGTTGCGGGCGAGGAACGCCTGGAGGCGCTTGGGGCCAAGGCCGCGGGCGTCCTGGGGGCTCGGGTAGCGCTCGAGGAAGGCGAGCCCGATCGGGCTGTCGAGGTCGGCGAAGATCGCCACCGCGCCGGGCCAGAAGCGCGCGAGCTCTGCGCGCAGGCGGTTGGCGAGCTCGACGCGCGTGGCGACCAGATCATCGCGCGAGCGCGACAGCGCCTGGAGCGCCACCGTCTCGTCGTCCGAGGGCGCGAGCCTGGGGAAGCGGTGGTGGTCGGTGCGCGCGAGCTCGCAGAGCACGAACGCGTCGAAGCCATCGGACTTGCCGCCTGCCGGCCGGTAGCGTTCCCTGGCCGCCTTGACCTGGTTGGGGTGGATCGCGAGCACCTCGATGCCTGCGGCGAGCAGCCGCCCGACCAACAGCCCCTCGGGGCGCTCGATCGCGACCCGCTCGAGCTGCTGCTCGAGCAGCAGCTCGATCAGCTCGCAGATCCCCTGCTCGCTGTGGTCGATCACCCGCTTGGCGAGCACCCGCCCGTGCTCGTCTGCGACCAGAACGTCGTGCTTCTCCGCGGCCCAGTCGAGGCCAGCAACAGCTCCCATCGAAGCTCCTTCATCGACTCCAAGGACGAAGGCGTCCGACCGCGAGGTACCGTTGCGGGTGCTCATAGGCAGGCCCTCGAGGGGCAACGCCCTGTTGCCGCTTTGGGTGCCTCACACCGCCGGGAGGCGCTGGTCTCATCGTGGCCGTCTACGCGGCGAGCGCGACTGGCGCTCTCCCGGCGGTGGTCTTCAGCCCAACAGGCCGAGCAGCCTCAAGGCGTCCCCGGACGGCACTCGACAAGACGCAAGGTTGTCCCATGAGCGAGGGCGCATACGAGCTCTTCAGGAAGGGCAGCGCGCTGCTCGAGGCGGGCGACTTCATGGCGGCCGCGATCCCGCTCGAGCGCGCCCGTGAGCTCGAGCCCGACAAGAGCTCGATCCGCGAGGCGCTCGGCCGTGCCTACTTCCGCTCCGCTCGCTACGAAAAGGCGGCCGAGGAGTTCGCGGCGGTCGTCGAGCGCCATCCGGTCAACGACTACGCCCACTTCTGCCTCGGGCGCTCGCTCGAGACCCCGGGCCGCCGCGCCGCGGCGCGGCGCCACGCGGCGCTCGCGGCCTGCATGCGGCCGGACCGGGCGGACTACCGCGCCTTTCGGGAGCGCCTGCGCGCGGCCTGACGAGCGCGACCGGGCCGCTCAGCCCTCGGGCGGCAGCCACGGCGAGCTGCGCGCGGGGCCGGGCTCGCGGACGCGGCTCGCGTAGCCGCGCAGCGCCAGCGCGCCCTCGGCGAGCAGCCCGAGGAGGCGATCGAGGCTGCGCGCGTCCACCGCGCTCGCCGGCAGGTCGGCGTGCACCCAGACCTCGCGCGACTCCGTGCAGCCGAAGCGCACCTGGCGCGTCTGGCGGTTCCACCAGAGCAGGAGCCACGGGTCGAGGTCGGCGCCGCTCTCGAGCGCTCCCGCCTTCGCGGTCAGGAGCCCGTCTGCGATCCGGAGCCCGACGTGGAGCGGCCAGCCGCCGGCCGTCTCGGCCGGCAGGGTGATGCCCCACTCGGCGTGGGCGACGCGTCGCGTCTCGCCCGGCAGCTCACTCAGGTAGGCCTCCACGACGTCGACCGCGGCCACTCGGTCAGAGTACGGCGCGTGCGAGCGGTGGTGCAGCGCGTGAGCTCGGCGTCGGTGAGCGTCGGCGAGGAGGAGGTGGCGGCGATCGGCCGCGGGCTGCTGATCCTGCTGGGCGTGCGGCGCGGCGACGGTGAGCCCGAGGCGGACCGGCTCGCCAGCAAGCTGCTCGCGCTGCGCGTCTTCGAGGACGAGCACGGCCGCATGAACCGCAGCGTCGGCGACGTCGGCGGCGAGCTCCTGTGCGTGAGCCAGTTCACGCTCTACGGCGACGCGCGGAGGGGAAACCGGCCCAGCTTCGTCGAGGCGGCTCCGCCGGAGGAGGCCGAGCCGCTCTACGAGCGCGTGCTGGGCGCGCTCGGCGCCGAGGGGGGCCGCTTCGGCGCGCGCATGGCCGTGGCGCTCGTGAACGACGGCCCGGTGACGCTGCTCCTCGAGTCCTGAGGCGCCGCCGCCGCGGCGCGCGGAAGCCCCGCGCGGACGCCCTGGCGGGGCGTTGGCACGTCTATACTCGGGCGCGCAAGGCTTTCAGATTTGCGGCCGCGTGCCGCGCCTGGAGGTGGGCTTCGCAGCCCACCTTTTTTTCGACCGAAGACGAGTGAGGGACATAGAAGCGATCCGGGACCACGTCGAGACACGGCTCGCCGACGCCGAGCCGCGCGTCGAGCTGCTCGTGTGCGAGCGCGTGGCGGCGGAGCGCCTGCGGCTCGTGATCGATCACCCCGACGGCGTGGACCTCGACCTGTGCGAGCGGGTCACGAACCACCTGCGCGACCTGCTCGTCGACTACGGGCTCGAGGTCTCCTCGCCCGGACCTCGCCGACCCCTCACGACGGCGGCGCACTTCCGCCGCTACCTCGGCCGGCGTGCGCAGGTGCGCACGCGCGGGCCGCGCGACGGCCGTAGAAGCTTCACCGGAGAGCTCGTCGGCGCCACCGACGAGGAGGTCACCGTGGCGGCCGACACGGGCGTCGTGTCGATCCCGTACTCGGAGATCAACAAGGGCACCCTGCTCGAGGACTGAGGGAGGGAGAGCGATGAGCAAGGAGATCGTCGAGGCGGTCGGCGTCCTCGAGCGGGAGAAGGGGATCTCCGCGGATCGCCTGATGACGGCGCTCGAGGACGCGCTCCTCTCGGCCTACAAGAAGACCCCCGACGCGGCCCGCTACGCGCGCGTGGAGGTCGACCGCGCCTCGGGCGACTTCCGCGTGTACGAGCTGCTGCTGCCCTCGGACCTCGAGGAGCAGCTGCTCGACGAGGTCGAGGAGGAGGCCGGCGAGCAGCAGGTGGACCCGGAGACCGGCGAGCTCGTCTACCCGGAGGCGCCCGAGATCCCGCAGGAGCGGCTGATGCAGTTTCGCGACCAGATCGAGGAGCGCGACGTGACGCCGCACGACTTCGGTCGCATCGCGGCGCAGAC
>JBLNDU010000198.1:0-12710 GCA_050261935.1 Nocardioidaceae bacterium
ACGCCGCGGCGCGCCGCCGGGCGCGGCCGCGACGCCGCCGCAACCGCGGCGCAGCGCGAGGGTGAGAGCGGGGCGAAGCCCGCCGATGGCCGCGCCAGGCGCGAGCGCGCGGCGGCCGCGCGCAGGGAGGCGCTCGAGCGCGACGCGAGCGTCGCCCGGGGGGAGGTCGAGCGCCTCGACCAGGAGGCGGCTCTCCGCAGGGAGGCGGCCGAGCTGTCCGACAGCCGGCTCGAGGAGGCGCGCCGGGCGCTCCGCCGTGCCGAGTCCGAGGCCGCGGCAGCACGCGACGCGCGCAAGGACCTGGAGCGCGCCAGGGCGGTCGCGGAGCGGCGGCTCCGGCAGCTCGACGCGCGTCTGCGCCGCGCCGGCGGCTCCGGCTGAGCCGGCTCCGCGGGGGGCGCGAACCTCAGCCGGATCCGGCCGGCGGCCAGGCGGCGATGGCGGCGTCGATCAGCGCCGCCCCCACGTGATCGTGGTCGGCGAGGGCCGCCTCGCTGAGCGCGGTGTGGGCGATCTGGAGCGCCTTCCGCAGGCTGTGCTCGCCGTCGCCGCCGTAGAACCGCCACAGGCCGGTGAGCGCCTTCGAGTCGAGGATCTCGGAGGCGCTCCCCTCGCCCGTGAAGGCGCGGACGCGGTGATCGAGGATGCGGGCGAGCTGCCCCTCGTCCGTCAGCCGCGGAACGTCGACGCGGGTGTTGAGCGCCCCGGTGGCGCTCTCGCGGTACTCCGCGAGCTCCAGGTAGCCCTCGTGGACGGCCACCGCGAAGCCGGTCTCGAGCTCGGCGAGCTCGCGAACGACGCGTCCGAAGAACGCGCCCACGATCTCGGCGCGCGGCGTGCCGCGACGCAGCCAGCGGTCCGAGTCGTCGATCAGCAGGAGCGGCTCGAGCTCGATCGCGCGGATCACGTGGGTGAGCCGCCGGAGCGCCTCGAGGTGCTCCACGGCGGACCGGCCGAGCTCGGTCGTCGGCTCGAGCTCGCGCCGGATGTCGCGAGCCACCTGCCCCTTCGCGAGCCAGGGCAGCTGCATCGAGATTCCGGCATGGGTCTGCCGCGAGCGGCCGCCGAGGACGCGCCTGTCGGCAACCGCGCGCAGGAGCTCGTCGCGCTGCGCCTCCGAGAGCAGCTCGACCTCCGCCGCCCAGGTGCTGATCACGCGGACGACGTGTTGGGCGAAGCGCCCCGGGTCGGTCACCGTCTCGTCGCTCTCGGGAGCGACCGAGATCGGCAACGGCGCGAAGCCGCGCGCGGGTGTCAGCGTGTAGGACAGCACGCTCGACTTGCCGGCGCCCATGGCGCCCACGAGCGCGATCCGGCCGGCCGCCTCGGCGGCCTCCTGCAGGGCTCGCTCCGTCCTCGCCTCGCCGAGGAGCTCGTCGAACGGGACGTGGAGAGCGGCGAGGTCCTCGGGCAGCGGCGTGGGATCGAAGGCCGCCTCCCTGCGGAGCGCGGCGATGAGGTCGCTGCTCACGCTCCGACGCGCTCGCGCTGATCGCTGAGCGTGTAGAGCTTGCGCCGGCTCGAGTTGGAGCGCTCGCTCGCCGCATCGACCAGGCCGGCCCGCTCGAGCTGGCGGAGCACCTGGGTCGCCCGGCTCCGTCCCCAGCCGAGCTCCGACAGCATCCGCTCGTCGGAGGCGCTGGCCGCCCCGTTCGTCTCGAGGTAGGCGACGAGCCGGCTGGCGGCCTCGCCCAGCTCGCGGGCGAGGCGCGCTCGCGCGGCGTGCTCGCTCGCCGCCTCCGCGGGGTCGAGGCCCTCGAGCAGGGAGTCGCGGGCGAGCGTCAGGACGCGGCGCGGGTTCCCTCCGGCGGCCGCCGCGACCTCGCGCAGCACGCGGCGCGGGATCCGCGCGCCGGCCGTTCGGCGGCGGAGCAGCTCGAGCGCGTCCGCCTCGTCGAGCGGGCCCACGGCGATCACGGTCTCGAAGAAGGCGCTCGCCGGCGGGCGCAGGTAGGCGGCCCGCTCGCCGGCCTCGGCGGCCACGACCCAGGTGGCGGGAAGGCTCCAGAGCTCGTCGCGCAGCTGCCCGAAGAGAGCGTGGGCGACCGCTCCCGAGGCCAGCTCGTCGAGGATCAGGAGCGGCCGGCGCGCGGCGGTGGCGGCGAGCGCCTCCCGAACCGACCCGAGCGCGGCCAGCAGCCGCTCGGTCGCGCCGCGCGGCGAACGCGCGCCGATCGCCTGCGCGAGCTCGCCGGCCTGCGCGAGCCGGGCTCGATCGGCGTCGATCCTGAGGGCGATCAGCGACAGCAGCTCCTCAGGATGCTCGACGCGCCGAGCTCCCTCCACGAAGACCGGCTCCACCTCCGCATGCCCGTCGAAGCGGCGCTCGAGCTGATGGAGCAGCGAGGTCTTGCCGACGCCCGCCTCGCCCACGACGAGGGCGTTCAGGCGCTCCGTGGCGCTTCGCTCGAGCGCCGCGAGCTCGGCCTCGCGATCGACGAACAGCTCCGCGTCGAGCGCCGACGCGAGCAGCGGTCGGGACGACAGCTCCGACACAGTGCTCAACATCCTAACAGTGAGAGCAGTTAGGCAACGCCAATGGAGGCCGGCGCCGGCGGCTCCCCTGGCGCCAACTGGCTCCCGGAGGACATGCATACGATGCCGCACCTGGGCGCCGGCGTGGGCGCCTCCAGTCGAAGAGGGGGAGCGCATGTCCGAGGTCGTCGTCGTCGCGGGGTTCAAGGCGCGTCCCGGCAAGGAGGAGGAGGCCAGGCGGGCGCTCAGCGGCGTGGTCGAGCCGACGCACGGCGAGTCCGGCTGCGTCCTCTACGCCCTCCACCAGGGCCTCGACGATCCGGCGCGCTTCGTGCTCGTCGAGCGGTGGTCGTCGCGCGAGGAGGCCGACGCCCACCTGGCGAGCCCCCACATCGCGGCCTTCCTGGAGCGCGTGGACGAGCTGCTCGTCGAGGCGCCCGAGATCACCGCGTACGACGCCGTTCCCGCCGGGGAGCGGGAGAAGGGCCGTCTGGCCGGCCCGACAGCCTGACGAGTGGTCCGCCGCGCCCAGGTCGCCGACGCGGCCGAGGTCGCCCGGCTGCTTCACGACTTCAACTCCGAGTTCGGCGCCTACACACCTGGCGTGGAGCGCCTGACCGAGCGCGTGCGGGAGCTCATCGGTCGCGGCGCGGTCACCGTCCTGCTCGGCGGCGACGCGCCGGACGGCGTGGCGGTGCTGCGCTTTCGGCCCTCGCTCTGGAGCGAATCGGTCGACGCCTACCTCGAGGAGCTCTACGTCGCCCCCGAGCGGCGCGGCCAGGGGCTCGGCCGCGCCTTGCTAGGCGCCGTCCTCGGCGCGGCGCGCGCGGCGGGCGCGAGCCGCATCGAGCTCAACACGAGCGAGGACGACGGCGCCGCACGGGCGCTCTACGAGCGCTGCGGGTTCACTGATCGCGAGCGCCCGCCGGACGGGCCGGTGATGCTGTTCTACGAGCGCGACCTGTGAGGCGCGCGGCTAGCTGAGCCGAGCGAGGACGCGCTCGACCTGGATCGGGTTGCTCGGCGCCGGGGAGCCGTCGCTGTCGACCAGCGAGTCCTCGAGGCCCACGCGGACGTCGCGACCGGCGGCCAGGCCGGCCTCCACCACCGCCCAGGTCGCGCGGCCGTCGCCGTGCCAGACCGTGGGATGGCCGAGCGCCGCCACCCGCGCGTCGATCGCCCGCGCCAGCGCGACCGCCGCAGCGTCGTCCTGCTCGTGGATCGTCTCGACGAGCACGCGCGTGACGCGATCCCGCCACGGCGCAGCGAGGAGCGCGTCGGCGTCGTCGAGGTCGAAGACGCCGGCCTCGATGCCGATCCCGCGCTCGAGAAGCGCCCCGCCCAGCTCGATCGACCCCTCCTCGACGAGGTTGAGGGTCACGACGTCGGGTGGGGTGCCCCAGCCCGCGGTGGCCTCGATCCTGTCGGCGGCGCCGTCGAGCGCGATCGTCTCCGCGGTGGAGAGCGAGACCTCGAGGCCCGGAGCCGACGCCCGGATCGCCGCCACCACCGGATCGCAGACATCGGCCGCGAGCGACTCCCGGCCGTCCGACGGCCGCCGCGGATGGAGATGGACCGACGCCGCTCCGGCGGCCCGGCAGGCGATCGCGTCGTCCACGAGCTCCTCGAGCGTGACCGGCAGCGCCGGGTGCGCCGTCCGCGGGAAGTGGCCGTTCTGCGCCACGTGGACCCTCATGCGTACGGCGCTTCCGCGTCAGGGATCGAGTCGAAGCGGCAGCCCGAAGAGCGGGAAGATGCGCTCGACGTCGAGGAAGAAGGTGAGCTCGGCGATCCGCTCCCCGGAGAGCTCGAGCACCTGCAGGGCCCAGGCGACGTAGCCGTCGCCGCTCTCGCTCGGCTTGTACTGCGCGAAGGTGGCCGAGCCGTTGGCGGCCGGCGCCGGCAGGACGCGGGAGCCGCGGCAGGCGATGCCGGGGCCGAGCCACCAGGAGAAGATGTCCTCGCGCCCGCGCAGCCAGAGCGAGTACGGGGGCATCGACTGCCACGCGTCCTCGCGGATCAGCGCCTTGAGCGCCTCCATGTCGTAGCGCTCGAAGGCGTCGACGTAGCGCGCCAGCAGCTCGCCGTCCTCGGGCCGGAGCGGCGAACCGGCGCCGGCCGGTCCCTCGTCCGCCTCGCGCAGCGTCGCGCGCGCCCGCTGCAGGGCGCTGTTCACCGAGGCGACGCTCGTGCCGAGCAGGTCCGCCGTCTCGGCCGCGCTCCAGCCGAGCACCTCGCAGAGGAGCAGCGCCGCACGCTGGCGCGGCGGCAGCCGCTGGAGCGCGGCGACGAACGCGAGTCGGACCGTCTCGCGCGCCGCCACGGCTTCGGCCGGGTCGCCCTCCGAGACGAGCAGCCGGCTGGGCGCGGGCTCGATCCAGGCCGCCTCGGGCAGCGACTCGAGGTTGGCCGCCTCGGGGGTGCGCGCCGGGCCGAGGTCCATCGGGCGCGCGCGCCGCTGCCGCGCGCCGAGCATGTCGAAGCAGACGTTGGTGGCGATCCGGTACAGCCACGATCGAAGCGCGGACCGCCCCTCGAAGCGTTCGCGCCCCCGCCAGGCCCGCAGGAGCGTCTCCTGCACCGCGTCCTCCGCCTCGAACGGAGAGCCGAGCATCCGGTAGCAGTGGGCGGTGAGCGGCGCGCGATGGCGCTCCAGCTCGACGAGGGCGGGCGCGGCGGCGGACGAGGCTTCCATGCGTCCATCCTAGGTGGAGCCCGCTCGATGCGCGCAGGGCGTAGCGCGGCTACAGGCGGTAGCGCTCCAGGGCCTCCCGCCGCGCCTCGGCGTGGTCCACGATCGGGGCGGGGTAGTCGCGTCCGATCACGCAGCCGACGGCGTGCTGGAGCTCGCGCGGCATCGTCCACGGCTCGCGCATGTGCTCGTCTGGCACGCTTCGCAGCTCGGGCAAGTAGCGGCGCACGTAGCGGTTGCCGGGGTCGAAGCGCTCCTGATGGCGGGCTGGGTTGTAGACGCGCCGGTAGGCGGGCTGGGGGTCCACGCCCACCGAGGCGATCCACTGCCAGTTGCCGTTGTTGTTGGCCTCGTCGCCGTCGATCAGCAGGCGCATGAACCAGCGTTCGCCCAGGCGCCAGTCGATCCCCAGGTGCTTCGTGAGGAAGGAGCCCGCCACGAGCCGCGCCCGGTTGTGCATCCAGCCCTCGTGGCGCAGCTGGCGCATGGCGGCGTCGACCAGCGGATAGCCGGTGCGGCCGTCGCACCATGCCTCGAAGTGCCCGTCAGCGCCGCTCCAGGGGATGCTGCCGCGGTAGCGCTCCTGGAACTCGGAGCGCGCGTTGCGCGGGAAGTGCAGGAGCACGTGGTGGTAGAAGTCGCGCCAGCAGAGCTGGCGGCGGAAGGCGGCCGGCCCGGCTCCGTCCGGTAGCTCGTCCTCGACCTCGCGGGGCGAGATGCACCCGAAGTGCAGGTAGGGCGAGAGCCGCGAGGTCCTCATTTCGCCGAGCGCGTCGTGGTCCTCGGCGTAGTCGCCAACGCCGTCGCTCAGGAAGGCGCGCAGCCGCTCCCTGGCCGGCGCCTCGCCGCCCGGCATCGGCTCGACCGCCTCCTGCTCGAGGCCGAGCGCGGCGAGCGAGGGCAGGTCGCCCGGGGGGAGGCCCGCCGGCAGCGCCGGAAGGGCCTCCGGCGCGTTCAGCACGGCACGCCGGCCCTCGCGGAGCCAGGCCCGATGGAAGGGCGAGAAGACCGTGTAGGGCCTGCCGTTCCGGGCGCGGGGAGCCGCGAGGTCGTCGATGACGGCCACGCCCGGGTGGGCGCGGAGCTCGACTCCGTCCGCCTCGAGCGCCTCGCGAACCGGGCTCGCCCGTCGCCGCGCGAACGGCGTCACGTCGGAGCTGAAGTGCAGCTCCGCGGCGCCGATCTCCCGAGCAAGCGCCGGGAGCTCGCGCTCCGCGGCGCCGTGGCGGATCACGAGGCCGCCGCCGCGGGCGCGCATGGCGCGGTCGACGTCGGCGAGGCAGTCGAGCAGGAACTGCGTCCTCGGTCCGGAGCGGTGGCGGCCGTGGAGGAGGCGGTCGTCCAAGCAGAACGCCGCCACCACGCTCTCGTGGGCGGCGAGCGCCGCTTGCAGGGCCGGGTGGTCGTGCAGGCGCAGGTCGCGCCGCAGCCAGACGATGGCGCTCATGCCGCGCGCCGCGCGGGGGTCATGCGCGCGGCCACCGCCTCACGGCGGTAGTCGAAGATCCGCTCGAGGTCGCGGCGAACGAAGGCCCTGTGCGCGAGCGCGCCGAGTGAGCCGAACGGCAGCGCGTAGCGCACGCGATCCCGGATGACGGTCGCCCCGTCTCCCGCCGCCTCGAACAGGTGGGTGTGCTCCCACAGCGCGTAGGGGCCCTTCACCTGCACGTCGACGAAGCGAGCGGGAGGCTCCCAGACCTCGATCCGCGTCCGCCAGCGCACGCGCACGCCGTGCAGCCGCAGGCGGTAGTCGATGATCGTCCCCGCGCGCATGGCGAGCGGCGCCGGGGTCGTGACCTCGAAGGCGAGCCACGGCGGCGTGATCGCCTCGAGGTTGAGGGCATCGCCGTAGAAGTCGAACGCCCGCTCCCGCGGCAGGCCCACCTCATGGCGCCGCTCGAGCAGGTGGATGCGGCCGGCGCCGAGGCGGGATCCGGCCCTAGCCTCCGCCATCGCGGCGCCCGGCTCCGGCCCCGGCTCGCGGGCGCACGAGGCTCCTCACGCGCTCGCGGCGCAGCGCGACCCGCGCCGCGTTGCCGCCCGGGCCGCCGTGCAGGCCCCCGCCCGGGTGGGCGGACGCGGAGGCGAGGTAGAGCCCGTCGACGGGCGTGGTGGGGCGGCCGAGCCCGGGGAACGGTCGGAAGACGACCTGCTGGTAGAGCTGCGCGGTGCCGCCGTTGAGGGCGCCGCCGACCAGGTTCCGGTTCCCCGCCTCGAGGTCGAGCGGGGTCTGCAGGTGGCGCGCCACGATCAGCTCGCGGAACCCGGGGGCGAGCCGCTCGACCTCCCCTTCCATGCGGTCCGCGAAGCGCTCGGCGTCCGCGCCGGCCCAGTCGCCCGTGAGCTCCCCTGCGGCGTCGCGCGCCGGGCGCTGCGGCACGTGCGTATAGGCCCACGGGGCCTCGGCGCCCGGCGGCGAGCGGGACGGGTCGACCATGGAGTACTGGCCCAGCACCAGGAAGGGGCGGTCCGGGATCTCGCCGCAGGCGAGCTGCACGGTGGCCCGCGAGAGGCCGTCGATGCCCTCGGCCACGTGGACGGTGCTGGCCCGGCGGGCGCCCTCCGCGGCCCACGGGATCGGCTCGCGGAGCGCCCAGTTGACCTTGAAGGTCGAGTTGTCGTACTGGAAGCGGCGCAGCCCGTCGCGCACGCGCCCGGGGACGGCGTCCTCGGGCAGCATCCTGAGGTAGAGGGCCGGCGCGCCGCAGTCGGCAAGGATCGCGCGGCGGGCGGCGAAGCGGCGGCCGTCCGCCGCGACGGCGGCGCGCGCCCGGCCGGAGCTCACGTCGATCCGCTCGATCGGCGTGTCGCACACGAGCTCGCCGCCGCGCGCGCGCAGGCGGCGCACGAGCGCTCCGGCGATCGCCCCGGCGCCGCCGGCGGCCACCGGGTAGCCGTGCTGCTGGCCGAGGCCGCAGAGCACCCAGCCGAACAGGCCCCCGCCGGCGCTGTCGGGGGTGAGGTCGGCGTGCAGCGCGTTGCCCCCGATGAGCCAGCCGCCGCCCTCGCCGCGGAAGGTCTCCTCGGCCATCCGCCGCGCCGGCAGCAGCGAGAAGCGCGCGAAGTCGGCGAGGCGGCGCGGGCCGAGCGCTCGCAGCAGGGCGGCCGATGACCGGACGGGCGGCAGCGGCGTGAGGAGCGCCCCGATCAGGTGGGGGCCGGCCTGCCGCCACAGCTCGAACAGCCGTCGCCAGGCGTCTCCGTCGCCGCGCGCGAACGAGTCGAGCGAGGCGCAGGTCTCGTCGAGCTCGAGCGAGAGCAGCGCGCAACGCCCGTCGGGGTGCGGGTGGGCCACGACGCCGCGCGCGCGGAGCCAGCGCAGCCCGTGGGACTCGAGCTCGAGCGGCGCGATGTAGCGCGAGGCGGGCGTGAGCGGGTAGAAGGCGCTGTAGAGGTCGTGCACGAACCCCGGCGCGGTCACCTCGCCGCTGCGCACGGCGCCGCCGGGCTCCGCCTGCTCCTCGCAGACGACCACGTCCCAGCCGCGGTCGGCGAGCATGTTGGCGGCCACGAGGCCGTTGGGGCCGGCCCCGATCACCACCGCGTCGACGGTCAGCTCAGGCGCCAAGGGTGCTCAGCACGCTATTCCACGCCCTCTGCGCGCCCACCGCGACGCTGCTGCGACCGCCGAAGCCGCCGTGCACCTCGCCCGTGCCGCCCCCGCTTCGCAGCGCGCCGGGGCCGGCGGGGCGGTCGCCGCCCGCCGGCGCGCGGCGGGCGAGCGCCACGAGCGCCCGGGTGGCGGCGCCGTCCAGGTGCGACCAGGCGGCGATCTGGGCGCGGGCGGAGCCGCCCACGGTGATCTCGTCGCGGTGACGCTCGATCGCGCCTGCAATCGCCTCGGCGACGCTCTCTGGCGAGTACATGTCGGGGGGCGGCGGCGGAAGCAGGCCGGTGGCGCTCTGCAGGTTGCTCCACAGCGGCGTGTCGACCGGACCGGGGTTGACGAGCGCGACCGTGACGGGCGAGCCCGCCTCGCGCAGCTCGATCCGCAGCGTGTCGACGAAGCCCTTGAGCGCGTGCTTCGAGGCCGTGTAGGCGGACAGCCCCGGGAGCGGCATGCGGGCGGCGGTGGAGCCCGTCACGACGACCGCGCCGGCCGACCGCTCCAGGTGGGGAAAGGCCGCGCGAATCGTGTTCACCGTGCCGCCGAGCACGGTCGCGACCGTCCTGTCGAAGTCCTCCGCGCTCGTGTCGGTGAAGCGCCCGAAGGCCGCGCCCGCCGCGCCCGCCACCACGACGTCGAGGCCGCCCATCAGGCGGACGCCCTCGTCCACGGCGGCGGCAAGCGCGTCGCGGTCGACGACATCGGCCGAGACGGCGTGCGCGCGCGACCCCTGCTCGCGGAGTCGTCGCTGCGCGCGCTGGAGGCCATGCTCGCTGCGCGCCAGGAGGGCCACCTCCGCCCCCTGGCGTCCGAGGAGGCCGGCCGTGGCGAGGCCGATCCCGCTGCTGCCGCCCGTGATGAGCACGCGCTGGCCGGCGATCACCCTGCGGCGGGCGGGCCGTGCGGGCGGCGCTCCCTCGACCACGCGCTTCAGGCGGGCGAGCGACTCGGCGTTCCGCAGCCGGAGCGCGGCGTCCGCGATCGGGTTGCTGGCGAGGAGTGAGCTCAGGCGGTCGCCGGGGCGCTCGTCCATCAGCACCTCGGTGCCTCCGGCTCGCCCGGCCAGCTCGATGTCGATCCGCGCCGTGCCGAGCGGGCGCGCCTTGGCCCTCAGGGAGATGCGACGCGGGGGCTCGGAGGCGAGGACCTCAGTGTGGTCCCGCAGCGTGAGCGGCCCTAGCCCCACCGCGTGGTGCAGGCGCGCGCCGGGCGCGGGGAAGGGCCCTTCGTGGGCGCGCACTTTCGAAGCCCCCACGACCCAGTCCGAGTAGCGATACGGATCGGAGAGGACGGCGAAGACGGCCTCCGGGGCGGCGTCGACGTGGATCCGGTTGCGCGCCATCGCTCAGCCCGTCCCGAGGTCGCGGCGCTCACGGGAGGCGGCACGCGGTGGAGGAGCCGGAGCCATCATGCACGCTCCGTGCGCGGGCGCGGCGGGGATCACGCCCCGCGGTGGACGGACGATCGGCGCCACGGCACACCTCTACCCGGTCAGCCTCCTCGTCATCGCGGTGCGAGAGCCGCCCCGGCCACTCCGCGGCGGGGGACGAGCCAGCACGGGATGCGAGACTCGCCCGGCCATGGCGGGCCTTCGCGACGAGGAGCGCTGAGCGCTGGGCGCCGCCGTCGCCTGGGGAGCCCTGTCCGCGTCCTCGCTCGTGCTCGGGGCCCTGCTCGCGCTGGCGCGGGACTGGCCGAGGCAGGCGGTCGGGCTCGTGCTCGGCTTCGGCGCGGGAGCGCTCATCTCCGCGGTGAGCTTCGAGCTCGCGGCGGAGGGCGCAAGGGAGGCACGAAGCGAGTGGGTCGCGCTCGGCCTGGGCGTGGGCGCGCTGACCTACTACGGGCTCGACGGCAAGGTGGCGAGCATGGCCTCGAGCGGGCGCGGAAAGGAGCGCCGCGGCGCCGGGGACTCGGGCGGGACGGCGCTCGCCCTGGGCGCCTTTCTCGACGGCATCCCGGAGCAGGCGGTGCTCGGCATCGGCATCGCGGCCGGCGAGGGCGTGAGCGCCGGGCTGCTCGCGGCGATCTTCGTGTCGAACCTGCCCGAGGCCATCGGCTCCGCCAGCTCCATGCGCGCAGGCGGGCACGGACCGCGCCCGATCCTCCGGCTCTGGGGCGGCGTGGCGATCGTCTGCACGCTCGCGACCGTCACGGGCTGGGCGCTCGCGGACGCGGCGGCCGGCGAGCTCAAGGCGGTGATCAACGGCTTCGCGGCCGGCGCCCTGATCGTGATGCTCGTCGACTCGATGGTCCCGGAGGCCACCGAGAAGGCCGGCCGGACCACGGGGCTCATCACCACGCTCGGCTTCGCGCTGGCGGCCGGGCTGTCCGCGATGTCCTGAGACGTTCGCCGGAGCCGCGACGCATGTATCACGGTGAGCGCGTCGGTCTCTGTACTGACGGTGACCAGCACCGTGGCGACCATCGGGGCACCGCCGCGGCCGCGCGCCAACCCGGTGCTCGGCTCGGCGCCCGACCTGCGTCGGAGCCAGACTGAGACGTACCTGCGCGTCATGCGCGAGCAGGGCGACGTCGTGCGCCTCGCCGTCGGACCTCCGGGACTGCGCCTAGTCATCTACTGCGTGTTCCACCCGGAGGGCGTGAGGCACGTGCTGGCCGGCTCGCGCGCCGGCTACTCGAAGCGCAACCGCTTCTACAGGCAGATCGCGGAGGCGCTCGGCTCGGGACTGCTCACGGCCGAGGGCGAGCTCTGGCAGCACCAGCGACGGCTGATCCAGCCGCTGTTCACCCGCAGGCAGATCGCGAGCTACGCGGACCTGATGGCCGAGGAGGCGGCGGCGGTCGCGAGCCGCTGGGAGAGCGCCGCAGCCGACGGCAGGAGCGCCGATGCGAACGACGAGATGGTCCGCCTGACGCTGCGGGTGGTCGGGCGGTCGATCTTCGGCGACGACGTCGAGCGCGCCGTCGAGGTGCTCGACTCGGCCTTCCCGGTGATCAACCGCCGCACGTTCCGGCGGGCGATGTCGCCGATGGCCACGCCGGCGTCCTGGCCGACGCCGGACAACAGGCGGGCGGCGCGCGCGCGGGAGGCGCTCTACGGGGTCGTCGACGAGCTGATCGCCCGGCGCGCCGCGGCAGGGGCCGACGGCGACGATCTCGTCTCGCGCCTCTTGAGCGCCCGCGACCCCGACACCGGCGAGGCGATGGACGTCCAGCAGGTGCGCGACGAGGCGCTCATCTTCCTGCTCGCGGGGCACGAGACCACATCCACGGCGCTCACCTTCACGCTCCACCTCCTCGGGCGCCATCCGCGCGAGCAGGCGAAGGTCCACGACGAGCTCGACGCGGTGCTCGCGGGCCGGCTGCCGACCACGGACGACCTGCCCGCGCTCGGGCTCACGACGATGGCGATCAAGGAGGCGATGCGCCTGTATCCGCCGGCCTACGCCCTGGGCCGCCGCTCGGAGGCGGAGACAGAGGTCGGTGGCTACGTGATCCCCGCCGGATCCAACGTGCTGGTCAGCCAGTACGCGACGCACCGCCACCCCGCGTTCTGGGACGACTCCGAGCGGTTCGACCCGACGCGCTTCACGCCCGAGCGCGAGGAGGCGCGCCACCGCTACGCCTACTTCCCGTTCGGCGCCGGCCCGCGCGCCTGCATCGGGTCTCACTTCGCCATGCTCGAGGCGGTGATCGCGGTGGCGGTGCTCCTGCAGCGCTGCCACGTGCGCAGCCAGCTCGCGGAGGTGCCCCTGGATACCCAGGGGATCACCCTGCGGCCGAGGGGCTCCGTGCCGCTCGAGGTGGCGCCGCGCTGAGCTGCGCGCGTTGCGAGGGCGTGGAAGCGAGGTCGGCTAGATGGTTGATTCCACGGCTGGTGCCGTGATTGAGGGGTTTGTTGAGGAGTGGTCGAAGTCGGCGGTGTCCAAGTCACCGTCGACCGGGAGGCCACGATGCACGCCGACCTCGACCTGC
>JBLNDU010000199.1:0-3910 GCA_050261935.1 Nocardioidaceae bacterium
GGTCGACGACGACCGGCGCCAGCCGCTCGCAGTAGGCCACCAGGCCGCCCCCAGCTCCGCCATCGAGCAGGTCGCCGCCGCGCCGGCCGCCGCGCCAAGGGCCGTCGCCAGACAGCGTGTCGTAGCCCGCCCCGCCGCGCAGCACGTCGGCGTCCGGGCCGCCCAGCAGCGTGTCCGGGCCCGCGCCGCCGGTCAGCTTGTCCCTCCCCCGCCCGCCCCTCAGCACGACGCCGGGGCCGCCGCGGGAACCCTCGATGTCGGTACGCCGGGCGTCGACCGCATCGTCGCCTGCCCCACCGTCGACCACGACCGCAGCATCCCGCCCGGCAGGAAACGCCACGGCGATCGCGTCGTCGCGGTCGCCCATATCGGCCACAACCGAGTCGATCCACCTCCCCCCGCGCCGCCCAGAAGGCGGAACCGCGCAGCGCGCGCTATGGGCGTCGAGCGAGCGGCAGTCCGCGCCGACAGCCAGCCCCGCGCCGCGATCCGTCACGGTGGCCTCTCTCCGGCCAACCGCGATCGTCACCCGGTTCGCCTCGCCCGCCGGCGCACGGAAACGCACTGCGTTGCTCAGCAGGTCGCCCGGGGCGTCCCCCACGCTCACCGTCGCCGCCGACGCCGCCCCCGGCAGCAACAGCACCACGGAGAAGAACAGGAGCAGCAAGCGGGTCACCACCACCCCCAACCCGGCGGCCACATCGAAGTTCCGAGCGTGACGGCCAACGCGAGCCGGCGGCCGAGTCACTCAAGCGCCGCGCCGGACCGCCGGGCGGGCGGCGGCGCGGCGGGCGCCTCAGCCCGGGAGCGGAGCGCGCGGCCCGCTCACTCGGCGCAGAGCAGCCACCACCACGCGGGCTGGCCGCCCTCGTGGTACTCGACCTCGAGCCCGGCGGGAGCGGCCGCCGTCACGCGCTCCGGCGCGAGCGGCCGCCCGTTGCCGGCGATGCAGGTCACGAGCTCGGCGCCCTCGGTGAGCCGTGCGAGCGTGACGGCGAGCGTGCCCGCCGGGTCGCCCCAGGCGACGAGCTCGCCGCCGGCGTCGCCCAGCGCGGCGCCGGCGGCGAAGCGCCCGTGCGCGTCGTCGCGCGCGGCCGGGGCGACGCCGCCGAGGCGCAGGTTGCGGGCGGCCCGCTCGACGGCCTTCTCGTTCTGGGGCGCCGTGAGCGAGGGGTCGAAGGCGAGCAGCGCCGCGAGCCCCTCCTGCGGCGCCGTCGTGCGCACCACGCGCGCGCGCTTCTCGGACAGCTCGGCGGCGCGCTCGGCGGCCAGGAACACGTTCGAGCTGTTCGGCAGGACGATCGCCTCACGGCCGGGGGCGGCGTGGATGCCGGCGAGCAGCTCGTAGGTGGACGGGTTCATCGTGGGACCGCCGTCGACCACGAGCACGCCGAGGTGGTCCTCGTAGAGCCTCCGCAGCCCCTCCCCGCTCGCCACGGCGACCACCGCGCAGGCGGTGCGCTCGCGCGCGGCGGCGAGGCCGGCGAGCCGCGCGGAGCGATCCGCCACCTGGTCGTGCATGTCGGCGACGTCGAAGCGGGAGACGTCGCCGACGGCCTCGAACTGGGCCACGGCGCGCTCCGGCGCGTCCGTGTGGACGTGCACGCGCAGCGTGCGCTCGTCGCCGACCACGAGCACGGAGTCACCGAGCTCCTCGAGAGCTGGGACGAACGAGCCGGCGTGGAGGCCGGCGCCGGTCACCGCGAAGTTGGTGCAGTAGCGGAAGCTCGAGGACTCGTGCTCGGGCAGATGTAGCGAGCGCGGCGCCCAGTGATGCTCGAGCTCGGGCCGGGCGCGCCCGCGCAGGGCCGCCACGACGCCCGCGAGGATCACGGTGAGGCCGTAGGCGCCGGCGTCGACGACGCCGGCCTCGCGGAGCACGGCTAGCTGCTCCGGCCCGTGCTCGACGGACTCCGTGCCGGCCTCGAGCGCGTTCTCGAGCACCTTGGCGAGCAGCGCGTCCTGCTCGTCCGCGTCGGCCTCGGGCCCGAGCCGCTGCGGCTCCAGGTGGGCCAGGTCGTGCGCGACCCGACGCGCCATCGCCCGCACGGCCGTCAGCATCGTGCCCTCGGCGGGATCCCGCACCGACGCGTAGGCGGCGTCGGCGGCGCGCGCGAACGCGGCCGAGACGAGGATCGGGTCGACGAGCTCCCCCGGCCGCGAGACGAGCTCCTCGGCGGCGCCGCGCACGATCTGCGACAGGATCACGCCGCTGTTGCCGCGCGCGCCGAGCAGCGCCGCGCGCGCCACGGCCGAGACGAGTTGGTCGCGACCGATCACGTCGATCGGCTGGCCGTTCATGCGATCGAGCTCGTCGAGCACGGCGCGCAGGGTCATCGCCATGTTGTCGCCGGTGTCGCCGTCGGCGACCGGGAACACGTTCAGGTCGTTGACCTCGGCCCGGCGCCGCTCGAGCTCCTCGAGGGCGACGGCTACGACGTTGCGGAACCGAACGATGCTGTCGTCAGGCACGACGTCTCCTACACCTCCCGGGGGCGGCGGTTCCAGGCCCGGCTAGGCCTGCGTGGGCTCGACGCCGGGGGCCTGGCGCGACTCCCGGAGCCGAGACCAGCCACCGTAGCGAGCGATCAGGACGACAAGGCCGACCAGGGTGATGGGGACGTAGAGCACGAAGCGCAGCATGAGCAGGTAGGAGACCGCCATGGAGGCCTCGCCAATCGCCTTCATGCCGAACACGACGGCGGCGTCGAAGGTGCCGATCGAGCCGGGCGCGGCGGGCAGGGCGGCGAAGAAGTTCGTGAGCGCGACGAGGTAGAGCGCCTCCATCGGGCTCAGGTCGAGGGCGACGGCCTCTCCCACGCTGAGGTAGACGGCCGCCTCGAGCCCCCAGATCACGACGGTGAGGGCGAGCAGCACCGTGCCCTCGCGGCGGACCAGCTTGCGGGGGGCGTGGGCGAGCGGCCGGACGAACTCGCGGACGCGCACGAGGAGCGGGTGCCTGCGCACGATCTGGAGCGCGGCGATCCCGAGCAGCAGCAGCGCGGCCGCGGCGCCGGCGACGAGCAGGGGCTTGTCGGTGGGAAGCGCGCTGTCGCTCAGGATCCCGTAGACGACCGCGATGAAGACGGCGGCGAGCACGACCGCGTCGAGGATGCGCTCCGCCACGATCGTGCCGAGCAGCTTGCGCTTCCCGGTGCCGCTCTGGCGCGACAGGAGGACGACGCGCAGCATCTCGCCGGCCCGGGCCGGCAGCACGTTGTTGCCCATGTAGCCGACCGTCGTGAGCGCGTAGGCGTCGGCGCGGGTGGCCTCGACGTCGCTGTCGTGCAGGATGCGGCGCCAGCGCTCGGCCCTGACGAGCGTGCCGACCGCGTAGAGCGCGACGCCCGCGAGGATCCAGCCCATCGCGCCCGCCGAGTCCGGCAGCTCCGGTGGATGCTGGCGGGCGCCCCACCATACGACCGCGGCGAGCGCGGCCAGCGATAGGACGACCTGAATGAGCGCGAAACGACGGTTCATGGCCCTCGCCGGACCCGCACGCGCGGCCGGCTCGACCGGCGAGGCGGGACGCCGGCCAGCGACCGGCCGGAAGGTCCGGCCGAAGGCGAGAAAGCTAGCAGCCGGCCCGGCGAGCTCGCCGGCGAGCCGTCTGCGGCGCCGCGCAGCGAGCGACCGAGGACGCCGGCATGCGAAGCGCCGGACGGTCCAAAGCCGGCTGAGGCGAGCAGGCCAAGGACGCCGGGAGCGACGCCTGCTCCGCAGGCAAGCGACCGAGGACGCCGGCCCGCGAAGCCTCAGGCGGCTTTGAGGACCTTGCCGGCCTTGAGACAGCGGGTACAGACGTACTCGCGCCGCGGCGTGCCGCCGACGTCGATCCGGACCTTCTGGAGGTTGGGGTTGAAGCGTCGCTTCGTGGCCACCATCGAGTGGCTGCGGCTGTTCCCGAACG
>JBLNDU010000200.1:0-3310 GCA_050261935.1 Nocardioidaceae bacterium
ACGCCACGGAGGCGTGTGCCGGCGGCGAGCTCGGGGGGCGCCTCGGCGCGCGCGACGCCAGCGACCCGCGCGGCGCCGGCGGCGACCTCACCTTCCCGATCGACGAGCTCGCCGAGCGCACGCTCGAGCGCTTCCTGGCCGAGCGCGCGCCCGACGTGGCCTTCTACTCGGAGGATCGCGGCCTGGTCGAGCCGGCCGGCGCCGCGCGCGCCGTGCTCGTCGTAGACCCGATCGACGGCACGCGGCCGGCGCTCGCGGGGCTCCAGTCGTGCTGCGTCTCGGTCGCGGCGGCACCCATGGACGGCGAGCCGACCATGGGCGAGGTGAGCGTGGGCTGCGTGGTGGAGATCCCGTCGGGCGCCGTCTTCCTGGCGGAGCGGGGCGCCGGCCTCGTGGAGTCGCCGCCGGTGCGGCTGTCGCCCAATCAGCGGCTCGACCGCATGTTCTGGGCCCACGGCTTCCGCGGCCGGCCCGCGCGGCCGACGGCCGAGGTGCTCGCCGAGCTGATCGACGGCTCCTCCGTGGGCGGCGCCACCTTCGAGCTCGGCTCGGCCGCGTTCGACATGACGCGCGTCGTGACCGGCCAGCTCGACGCCTACGTCGAGCCGGGGCCGCGGCTCGTGTCCGACGTCCCGGGGCTGCGGGCGGAGTTCGAGCGCGTCGGCGGCGGGGCGGTCCTCAACAACTCGCCCTACGACCTGGCGGCGGCCGCCCTCATCGTCGAGGAGGCCGGCGCGACGCTGTCCGACGCCCACGGGCGCCCGCTCGCCGACCGCCCGCTGCTCGGCTCGGGGGCGGCGTTCCAGATGTCGGTGGTGGCGAGCGCCAACGCGGTGCTGCACGAGCGAATCCTGCGCGCCCTCGACGCAGGTGTGAGCCGTGTTTCCGGGTAAGGTCCCGTCGTGAGCGCGACCGCGGAGAGCCGTGACGTCTCGCTCACCATCCCGGCCCGCGCCGACTACCTCGTGCTGGCGCGCCTGGCGCTGTCGGCCGTGTGCCGGCTCACGTCGCTGTCGGCCGACGAGATCGCCGACCTCAAGCTCGCGCTCACCGAGGCGGCCAGCGACTACGTCGACGAGGCGTCGGCGGAGAACGACGAGGCCAGGCTCGCGTTCGCGTTCAGGCTCCTGTCCGACCGGCTCGAGATGGAGCTCGACGGACGGCCCGTGGACGTGCCGGCGAGCGAGCAGGAGCTCAGCCGGGCGATCATCGACGCGACCGTGGACGAGTGCGACTTCGGGGCCGCGGGGACGCGGCTCGTGAAGCACCTGCGCGGCGCGCGCTAGAGGAGGCGACCGGCCCCCGCCCGCGGCCGGTGCCGCCGCACCCCTCCCGGCGCCGCCGCGTATCGTGCGGGGGGCCGAGATGAACGTCGACACGCCGCTGCTGCTCGTCTCGAATCGAGGTCCCGCGACCTTCGAGCGCGCCGACGACGGAAGCGTCACGCCCCGCCGCGGCGGCGGTGGGCTCGTGACCGCGCTGACCGGCCTCGTGCACCACCGTCACGCGGTCTGGGTCGCGTCGGCGATGTCCGACGAGGACGTCGAGGTGAGCGAGGAGCACGGCGGCGAGTCGTTCGACTGCGAGCTCGACGGGGTCACCTACGCGATTCGGCTCGTCCAGAGCGACCCCGACGCCTACGACCGCTTCTACAACGTCGTGGCCAACCCCATGCTGTGGTTCATCCAGCACTACCTCTGGGACCTGTCGAACGCGCCCGACATCAGGCGCCACGAGGTGGACGCCTACGAGGACGGCTACTGCGAGGTCAACCGCGACCTGGCGCGGGCGGTGCTCGACGAGGCGGAGAGCATGGACGAGGGCGTGGTGATGCTGCACGACTACCACCTCTACGTCGCGCCCAAGTACATCCGCACGGAGCGGCCCGACCTGTTCCTCCACCACTTCGTGCACATCCCCTGGACGCAGGCCGACGCCTGGCGCGTGCTCCCCGCCGACATGCGCGAGGACATCTACGAGGGCATCCTCTCCTGCGACATCGTGGCCTTCCACACGGCGTCGTACCGGCGCAACTTCCTGCACTGCTGCCGCGAGCTGTTCGACCTCGAGGTCGACGAGGAGCGCGGCGTCGTGCGCTACGAGGGCCGCGAGGTGTGGGTGCGCGCGTACCCGCTGCCGATCTCGGCCGAGACTTTCCAGCGCACCGCGCAGCGCCCGGCCGTCCACGAGCACGAGCGCGAGATCCTCCGCCGCCGGCGCGAGCATCTCATCCTGCGCGTGGACCGCGCCGACCTGTCGAAGAACGTGCTGCGCGGCTTCGCCGCCTTCGACCTGTTCCTCGAGCAGCACCCCGAGTTCCGGGAGCGGGTCACCTTCATCGCGCACATGATTCCGTCGCGCCAGGACGTGCCCGAGTACGCCGAGTACCTCGAGAAGATCGAGGCGCTCGTGGCGGTCGTGAACCACCGCCACGGCACCACCGACTGGATGCCGATCGAGCTGCGCCTGCGCGAGAACCTCGAGGAGGCGATCGCGGGCTACAAGCACTACGACCTGCTCATGGTGAACGCGATCTTCGACGGGATGAACCTGGTGGCGAAGGAGGGGCCGCTCGTCAACGAGCGCAACGGCGTCTCGCTCCTGTCTGAGAACACGGGCGCGCACTCGGAGCTGGCCGAGTTCGCGCTCTCGGTCAACCCGTTCGACGTGCAGGAGCAGGCGAACGCGATTCACCGCGCGCTCAGCATGTCGGCGGAGGAGCGCTCGTGGCGGGCGCAGGGGCTCAAGCGGATCGTCACCTCGCGCGACCCGGGCGACTGGGTGGACGACCAGCTGCGCGACATCGACCGCAAGCGCGGCGAGCGCGCGTCGCCCGCCACGAGCCCGGGCGCCGGGCGCCGGGCCTAGCTGGTTCCCGGCCGCGCCGCATCAGCGGTCACCCCGCATCCGGGATCCGCGCTCAACCGTCGAGCGCATGGGCTATCGATCGGGCGTGAACTCCCCGCTCTCCGGTTGACGCGGCGTCGGCCGGTCGGAGCGGCCGGTGCCCGGGCCGGCCACAGGCGATGTGCCGATCGCCGGCGTCGATGCGGGCGCCGGCAACCGCGGCGCCGCCGCGGTGCGCTGAGGAGCCTGCGGCAGGCCGGCGGCGGGCGCGCCGCTGGGTGGGCGTGGCCGGCTGCGCCACCGCCTCGGCGCGTCCTGCGACCGCCTCAGCGCCGGCGACCGCCCCGGCGCGCCGGATCGATTCACGGTCACCGGCGAAGCGCCTCGTGGCGCGCGCGCCCCTGACCCGGTTCGGCGGCCCCCTTTGGAGCGATCGGACCGGCCCGCCCGGGCGCGGCGTCCG
>JBLNDU010000201.1:0-5037 GCA_050261935.1 Nocardioidaceae bacterium
GCGCGCCGCCGCCTCCCCGGCCACGCCGATCGCCGTGCCAGAGGCGAAGACCTCGAGGCAGCCCCGGCCCGGACAGGCGCCCTGGCAGCGCGGTCCGTCCAGGTCGACCACGATGTGGCCGAGCTCGGCGGCGAGCCCGGCGGCGCCCCGGTAGAGCCGGCCGCCCAGCAGGAGCCCGCCGCCGATCCCCGTCCCGAGCGCCACGAGGATGGCGTGGTCCGCGCCGCGCGCGGCTCCGTGCATGTGCTCGGCGAGCAGCGCGACATTCGCGTCGTTGTCGACGAACACGGGCAGCCCGAGCCGCTCGCTCATCAGGTCGCGGAACGGCACCCCCGCGAGCGGCAGGTGCGTCGACCACAGCGCGCGCCCGCTGCGGTGCTCGACGAGCGCGGGTATCCCGAAGCCCACCGCCTCCACGTCGGGCGCCGCCGCGCGCACCTCCTCGACGGCGTCGACGAAGATGTCGAGCGTCTCCCCGCGATCGCCGCCGCGCCACCTGCGATGCACCCGGTGGTGCACCACGAGACCGCCATCCACCACGCCGCCGAGGAGCTTCGTTCCGCCGGCGTCGATGCCGATAACGCGCCTTGGCGGCATGGCCGGACGATATACAGGGGGATGTGAACGACCGTCCCCCTGGGGAGCGGCCCGAGTACAAGGTCTATCGCTCGCGCCGCAGCCCGCTCGCGCGCCTGCGCCCGTCCGGCGACCTCGACGGTCTCCGTCGGCGCCGCGGCCGCTCCGACGACGGGGCCCCGCCCGAGCCGCGCGAGCGTCGGCCGCTGACCGTCGGCAGGGTCGTCAGGTGGGTGGCCATCGCGGTTGCGGCGTGGCTCCTACTGTCGCTCGTGCTGTTCCTCCTGAGCGCCCAGCTCGAGGATGGGGTCTCGGAGCGCTCGGAGGCGGCGCTCTCGAGCGGCAGCCTGCTCACGGGCAGCACGATCCTCGTGCTGGGCTCGGACGCGCGCGGCGGCGCATCGCTCGACAAGAGCCAGACGGGGCCGGGCCGGGCCGACACGATCATGCTCGTCCGGGCCGGCTTCGGGGGCGTGCGCAAGCTCTCCATCCCGCGCGACTCGTTCGCCCAGATACCGGGCCACTCGGCTCAGAAGATCAACGCCGCGTACGCGATCGGCGGCGGGGCGCTCATGATCGAGACCGTCGAGGGCTTCCTGGGCCACGGTCTGCGGGTGAACCACCTGATGGAGGTCGACTTCGAGGACTTCCCGAAGCTGATCGACGCGCTCGGCGGCGTGACCGTGAACGTCGAGAACAGGATCTGCTCACCGCCGTTCGACAACTTCTGGAAGGGGTTCAACCTCCCGGCCGGCAGGCAGAGGCTCGACGGCGACGAGGCGCTCGGCTTCGCGCGGGTGCGCAAGAACCCCTGCGCGCCGGCGGAGACCGATCTCGACCGGGCGGAGCGTCAGCAGGAGATCCTGGCGGGGATCCGCAGGCGGCTCGTTTCGCCGGTCACCTTCCTGCGGCTGCCGCTCGTGAGCTGGCGCGCGCCGCAGACGCTTCGAACCGACATGAGGGGCCCGGGCCTGCTCGCGCTCTTCACCGACCTCGCCACGGGCGGCTCCGGCTCCACCGACGTCCTCGAGCCGTCCTGCCTGTCGTGCGGGCCCGGCAGCAGCGTCCTCGTCTCGGAGGGCGCCAAGGCCGACGCCGTGGACAAGCTGCTCGGCCGCTGATCAGTCGCTCGCCGACGACTTGGCCGGCGCATCGGTGCTCGTGGAGGAGCCCGAGTCGCTCGAGTCCGACTTCGAGCCGGAGTCCGAGGCGCCCGCCCCGGCCTTCTTCCTCCCGTAGTCGGTGCTGTAGAAGCCCGATCCCTTGAAGTGGACCGCCACGGGGTGGAACACGCGCTGCACCGGCGCCTCGCAGGCGCTGCAGCTCGCGACGGGCTCGTCCGTCATGCGCTGCAGCACCTCGAAGGTGTGCCCCTGCTCGCAGCGGTACTCGTAGATGGGCATGGCAGTCCGAGTATACGAGTGCCAAGCCCGGCGGCCGCTAGGCCCGAGGCGGTGGCGTGGGGCGCTCGAGATCCTCCAGCAGCGACACCCTCAGCGAGTGCCAGAGGAGCCAGGTGGCGAGATGCCCGAGCGGTCTGAGAGCCGATCCGACCATTGGTCCAGGACACCTACCTTACCCCAGGTCCCCGACGCAGCGCCGCACATGCCGGCGATTCGGGCGCGTTGGCGCGCCCCGCGGCGAGAGTTCGATGCGGGCGCGGGTCGGCCCGTGGCGGCGCTCCCGATCCCCCGGCCGCCGCTAGATTGGCGGTCATGGCGACCGCTGGCCAGGACGTCGTGACGATGGACAAGATCGTCGCGCTCTGCAAGCGACGCGGCTTCATCTTCCCGTCGTCCGAGATCTACGGCGGGCTCGCCTCGACCTACGACTACGGCCACTACGGCGTCCTCCTCAAGAACAACGTCAAGGCGGAGTGGTGGCGCGCCGTCGTGCAGGAGCGCGACGACATGGTCGCGCTCGACGCCGCCATCCTGATGCACCCCCGCACGTGGGAGGCGTCGGGTCACCTCGAGGGCTTCACCGACCCGCTCGTCCAGTGCCTCGGGACCTGCAAGAGACGCTGGCGCGAGGACCACCTCCGCGAGGCGGCCGAGGCGGCGGCGCGCGGGAAGGAGGCCCACGTCGAGGAGCTCCGCTGCCCGGAGTGCGGCGGCGAGCTCTCGGAGCCGCGGCAGTTCAACCTCATGTTCGAGACGCACATGGGCCCCGTCCAGGACGAGGGCTCGCGCGTGTTCCTGAGGCCGGAGACGGCGCAGGGCATCTTCGTCAACTTTCGCAACACGCTCCAGTACGCCCGCAAGAGGCCGCCCTTCGGGATCGCCCAGATCGGCAAGGCGTTCCGCAACGAGATCACGCCCGGCAACTTCATCTTCCGCACGCGCGAGTTCGAGCAGATGGAGATCGAGTACTTCGTTCCGCCGCCCGAGGCGGAGAGCTGGCACCGGACCTGGATGGACGAGCGGATGCGCTGGTACACGGAGCTGGGCGTCCGCTCCGACCACCTGCGCCTGCGCGCGCACGGCCCCGACGAGCTGTCGCACTACTCGAGCGCCACGTCCGACATCGAGTACCTCTTCCCGATGGGCTGGTCGGAGCTCGAGGGGATCGCGAACCGCGGCGACTTCGACCTCTCGCGCCACGCCCAGTTCTCGGGCGAGAAGCTCGAGTACGTCGACTCCGCCTCGGGTGAGCGCTACGTGCCCTACGTGGTCGAGCCCTCGGCGGGCGCCGACCGCGCGACGCTCTCGTTCCTCGTCGACGCCTACGACGAGGAGGAGGTGGAGGGCCGGACGCGCACGGTGCTGCGCCTCCACCCGCGCCTGGCCCCGGTCAAGGTGGCCGTGCTGCCGCTCGTCAACCGGGAGGGCATGCCGGAGCTGGCGCGCGCGATCTACGAGGACCTGCGCCGCCGCCTGCCCGCGGAGCACGACGCCGGCGGCTCGATCGGGAGGCGCTACCGGCGCCAGGACGAGATCGGCACGCCCTGGGGCGTGACCGTCGACGGACGGACGCTCGAGGACGAGACCGTCACGCTGCGCGACCGCGACTCGCTCGAGCAGGCGCGCCTGCCGATCGCCGAGCTCGGCGACGAGCTCGAGCGCCGGCTGGCGGCGCCCTGGCGCTCGCCGAAGCTCGGCTGAGCGAGTCGGGGCCTGAGCGCTACCGCCGCGCCGCGAACGCCACGCCGAGCGGCGCTCCGCGCTTCGGCCGGTAGTCCGTCACGAAGCCCGCACGCCGGAGCGCGTCGAGCAGCGGCCCGGGGTGCCCGACGTAGGCGTGCACCTCCACCACGATGCGGCGCGCGCGGCGCAGGACGTCCGGCGCCGTGGCGTCGAACAGGGCGAGCTCCTCGCCCTCGCAGTCGAGCTTGAGCAGGTCGCAGCCGTCGCCGAGCGCCTCCTCGAGCGTCACGGCCGGCACCTCGAGCGCCCGTCCCGTCTCCGCGCCGGCCGTGTGGTGGGAGACGTCGAGGCCCGGCTCGAGCCAGAGCCGCGCGGTCCCGCGGCTCGTGGGTCGCGCCACCACCGCGGCGCGCCGCGGGCGCACGTCGAGGCCGGCCACGTTGCGCTCGAGCCAGCGGAAGGTGTCCGGGTGCGGCTCGAAGGCGAGGACCGAGCCGCCGGCGGCGGCCGCGAGGACCGCGAAGGCGCCGGCGTTGGCGCCTACGTCGATCACGCGGTCTCCCGGGCGGACCTCGAAGCCCGGGGCCGCGTACTCCCCGGCCGCGACCTCGGTGGCCACCTCGCCGAGCACGCGCGGGTTCGGGCCGTCGAGCCGCCGGCCGGCGAGCCGCAGCGCGCCGGGCCGCCCGAGCGCCAGCCTCGACGCCGAGACGGGATCCATGCCACCCCTGACGGCCCTGACCCGGAGCGGGACGCGCCGCAGGGCGCCGGCGAGGCTCCGCATGGCGCCGATCGTAGCCCGCCGCGGGGGCGCTCAGATGCCGATCGCGTCGGCGTCCGCCGGCCGGCGCCGATTCATCACGGCCCCGAAGGGCGCGTTCAGGATCCAGACCAGGACGGCCAGCTTCGTGCTGACGAAGGCCAGCGGGATGGATGCGAGGAAGAAGACGACCGGCGCGAGCGACAGCATCATGCTCCAGCGCAGCGCGTCCGCGCCGATCGTCACGCGCAGCAGGCCCGCGCGCTGGGCATGCTGGAAGAGGACGACCTCCATGCCGCTCACGAGCGCGACCGTGACGGAGTACGTGGCGACGGCGATCGCGTTCTCGAAGTAGGC
The DNA here is from genome assembly GCA_050261935.1 of Nocardioidaceae bacterium. Lineage (GTDB taxonomy): Bacteria > Actinomycetota > Thermoleophilia > Solirubrobacterales > Thermoleophilaceae > JBLNDU01. The sequence continues at coordinate 4,780 of JBLNDU010000201.1, forward strand.
GCCCAGGAGCGCCGTCGGGAACGGGAGGAAGGCGACGAACGCCAGGTAGACGAGGTTGAGTCCGAGCAGGCGGACGTCGATCCCGCGGAGCAGCGAGAACATCTGGTGGTGGGCGACCCAGTAGCGGCCGATCACGGCGAACGAGATGAAGAAGCTGATGAAGTTGGACTCGAGGTCGTCGAGGGCACGCAGCAGCTCGCCCTCGTCGCCCGCCACGCGCAGCGTGGGGACGGACAGGCTCACCACGAGCAGCGTCAT
>JBLNDU010000202.1:0-4169 GCA_050261935.1 Nocardioidaceae bacterium
CGAGCAGCGGCATGCGCCAGAAGGTCATCCCCGGCGCGCGCATCGTGATGATCGTGACGAGGAAGTTGAGCGCGGTGGCGATCGACGACGCGCCCGCGAACTGGACGCCGAGCGAGAAGAATTGCTGCCCGAATGGCATCTCGGTTGAGAGCGGCGCGTAGGCGGTCCAGCCCGTGGCGAAGGCGCCGCCCGGCGCGAGGAAGGACAGCATCATCATGGTGCCGGCGACCGGCAGCAGCCAGTACGACAGCGCGTTGAGGCGAGGGAACGCCATGTCCGGCGCGCCGATCATGAGCGGGATCACGTAGTTCGCGATCCCGGCGAAGACCGGGATGATGAACAGGAAGATCATCAGCGTGGCGTGGACGGAGAACAGCCCGTTGTAGGTGTTCGCGTCCACGAACTGAGTGCCGGGCTGGGCGAGCTCCGCCCTGATCAGCATCGCCATCAGCCCGCCGATCGTGAAGAAGATGAAGGTCGTGCAGATGTACTGGACGCCGATCACCTTGTGATCGGTGTTGACCCGGAAGTAGTCGCGCCACGAGCGCGCGCCGTGCCCCGAGTGATCCTCCGGCACCGTGGGCGCGCCGGCGGCCCAGCGGAGCCAGTAGTCGAAGCAGCCGATCCCGACGAGGAACGCGAGCGGCGTGGAGATCAGGGCGACCGTGACGACCGCGTCCCAGTCGAGCACCGGGTCCCAGCCGTAGAGCGCCCGCACCGCGACCACGAGGGCGACCGCGATCCCGAAGCCGATCGGCAGGGAGAGCGCGGCGCGGTACCAGCCGGGCGCGCCCAGCTTCGCTGCCATCGTCACTTGCTCACCTCCAGCAGGTATTTCACCAGACCGTCAAGCTCCTCGGGCGAGAGCTGCGATCCGAACGTGGTGGGCATGACGGGCGGGTAGCCCTTCACCACGAAGGCGCGCGGGTCCTCGATCGCCTGACGGACGTAGGCCTGCGCGGACTTGCCGCGCTCCCGCCCGGCGGCCACGCTCCGGAGCCTGTCGAGGTCGGGCCCCGTCGTGCCCGCGCCGCCGGCGTCGGCGAGCTTGTGGCAGCTGCCGCATGCCTGGGACTGGAAGACCTGCTTGCCGTCGGCCGCCTGCGTGGCCCCGCCGCCCCCGCCGGCGGCGGACCCCCCGCGCCGCTGGCGCTCGATGAACGCCGCGAAGCGCGCCGGCTGCACCACGCGCACCGTCTGGCGCATCGTGGAGTGGCCGAGGCCGCACAGCTCGGCGCAGATGATCGGGAAGCTCCCGACGCGGGTGGGCGTCAGCCGGAGGTCGGTGGTGAGGCCGGGCACGGCGTCCTTCTTGAGCCGGAACTGAGGCACGAAGAAGGAGTGCAGCACGTCCTTCGTCGTGATGTTGAAGTGGACGGGCCGGTCCACGGGCAGCGCCAGCTGGGTCGTCTTGACGCGCTCGGCCGGGTACTCGAACGTCCAGGCGAACTGCTGTCCCGTGACGTTCACGGTGAGCTCGTCGGGCTTCTTGGCCTCGATGTCGTCGAGCACGATCCAGCCGTAGATGGCCAGCCCGCTCACGATCAGGAACGGGATCGTCACCCAGAAGATCTCGAGCCGGGTGTTGCCGTGGATGGGGGGGCCGTCGCCCGTCTGGCCGGGCCGGGCGCGGAACTTCACGACGGAGTAGATCGCGATCGCCATCACGAGGACGAAGATCGGCACGGAGAAGAGGAGCAGGACGTCGTACAGCGTGTCGATCTTGCTCGACGCCGTGTTCGCCGCGGTCGGGAACCAGTCCATCGCGAGCACGAGCGCCGTGCCTGCGATCGCCGCCAGGACCGCGACCACGATCATCTGCGCGAGCGGGCGCCTACGCATCCTCTCCCCCGAGCGGCATCTCCGGTCCGGCACTCTAATAGCCGCCGCGGGCAGTCCGTCCCGCGGGGCGGCGGGAGCGCGGCCGGTGCGGGCGCGGCGCTAGGCCGCGACCGGCGCTGCGGCGGCCCGGAACGCGGACGGCGCCGCGCCGTGGTGGCGGCGGAACGCCTTGGCGAACTGGGCCGGCTGGCGGTAGCCGACCGCGTACGCCACGCGGTTCACAGGGGCCGAGCCGTGGCGCAGGAGCTCCGCTGCGCGCGCCATCCGCACCTTCTGGAGGTAGGTGCGGAACGTGGTCTCGCCCGCCTCGGCGAACGCACGCTGAAGCTGCCGGCGCGACGCGGCGATCCGGCGTGCCACGTCGTCGAGCGCGAGCTCGTCCTGGTACTCGCGCTCGATGATCTCCGCCGCCTCCTCGAACAGGACCCGGCGCCGCTCGATCGTTGTCTGTCGCTTCGCCGACATTCGCACTGGATACGGACGAGCAGGGCGTGCGGATCTTCGAAGCGCTTGGATCCGGATCGGCGCTGGGGTACTTTTGCGCGATCTGTCACGAGCGTCGAGAGGAGCGAGCAGCGGCGTGCAGGTGAGGGACGGCATGAGCAGCGTGGTGGTCAGGATCGGTCCGAGCCACACGCTGCAGGAGGCGGCGCGACTCATGGCCCTGCGCGGCGTGGGCGCGGCGGTGGTCGTAGATCCGGACGAGCCGGGGCCCGGCATCATCACGGAGCGGGACATGCTCGTCGCGGTCGCCGGCGGCCTGGACGCCGGTGCCGAGCGCGTGGGCGATCACGTCTCGCCCAACGTCATGTGCGCCACCCCGAGCTGGTCGCTCGAGCACGCCGCCGAGGCGATGGTGGGAGGCGGCTTCCGTCACCTCGTGGTGGTCGACGCCGGCGAGCTCGTCGGCGTCCTCTCCATGCGTGACATCGTCCGCTGCTGGGTCACCGACTACGCGACCAGCGAGCTCCCGCGCGAGGCCGTGGACAGCGGCTCGCGAGAGCCGTCGGACCCGGCGCGACGCTAGGCCGGCTAGTGCTCGAGCGGCAGCTCGGCCATCTCCTCGCGGGCCGAGCGCACCCACCGCACGATGGCGAGCACGGTGATCAGGAGGCCGGCGGCGACGATGACCCACGACAGCACGACGCCGACGAGCGCGATCGTGACCCCGGCGGCGGTGATGATCGGGAGGTAAGACGGACCCGGCAGGTGCACCGGCTCGCCGGCCGGCGGCACGGGCTGCGAAGCCCGCTCGATGTGCTCCTCGGCCATCAGTACAGGAGCCCCGCGACCCAGGCGAGCGCGAAGACGATGAGCGCGACCGCGCCGGCTATGAGCGCCGTGCGGACGTTCTTTGCCGCGAGCCTCCGATCCACGCGCCCCGGTTCTAGCAGATCGCCGCGCCCGGGCCCGGGGCGACCGGGGTGGCGTCCGCCGGGAGGCCGGCCGCGGGGGGAAAGAGCGCGAGCACGTGGCCGCCGAAGCCGCCGCCGACCATCCGGGCGCCGAGCGCCCCAGCGGTGTGCGCCCGCTCGACCGCCCGCTCGACCGCCGGCACGGAGGCCTCGAAGTCGTCCCGGAGGCTCGCGTGCGAGGCGTCGAGCAGCCGGCCGGCGGCCAGCAGGTCGCCGCGCCGGAGGGCGTGGACCATGGCGTCGACCCGGGCGTTCTCGCTCGTCACGTGCCGTACACGCCCCGCGAGCGGCTCCGGCAGGCGGGCCGCGTCATCGGCGGTCGCGTCGCGCAGCGCCGCGACGCCGAGCCGGGCGCTCGCCGCGGCGCACTCGCGGCGGCGCTCGTTGTAAGCCGAGTCGCCGAGCTCGCGGGCGGCGCCCGAGTCGAGCGTGGCCAGCCGGTGGTCGCGCAGATCGAGCGGCACCGGCTCGAGCTCGGGGCCGCGCATGTCGATCCGGACGGCTCGCCCGCGCTCGCCGAAGAGCGAGGCGAGCTGGTCGAGCAGCCCCGTCCGCGCGCCCGCCCAGTCGTTCTCGACGCATGAGCAGAGCCGCGCGAGCGCCACCCTGTCGCCCGGTCCGACGCCCGCCGAGGCCCGCAGCGCGAGCGCGAGGGCCACGCAGAGGGCCGCCGACGACGACAGCCCGGCGCCGCGGGGGAGGTCGCCGCGGATCGCGAGCCGGCAAGCCGGCAGCGGGACGCCGGCTTCCTGGAGCTCGGCGGCCACCCCGCGCACGAGCGCCCGCCAGCGCGAGCCTGGGTCGGCGCCGGGGCGCGCCGGGCGGCGCGGGTCGAAGCGGTCGCTCTCGCCGAGGTCGAGCGCCCGCGCCTCGACCTCCGTGCCGGCGCGCGGCTCCGCCGTGACCGTCACG
>JBLNDU010000203.1:0-4226 GCA_050261935.1 Nocardioidaceae bacterium
GAACGCCTTCGGGATGGGGGTCGACAAGCCGGACGTGCGCACCGTGGCCCACGCCAGCGTGCCCGCCTCGCTCGAGGCCTACTACCAGGAGGCTGGTCGCGGGGGGGGGGGGGGGGGCCCGGCGCGCGGGCGGGGGGGGGGGGGCGCGGTGGTCGCGCGGCTGGGGCTGCGCGAGCCGCTGCGCGTGGCCACCGGCTTCTATCGCCCGAACGTCTCCTTCGCGGTGGCGCGCCCGGCGGCTCACGAGAAGCGCCCGCTGCTCATCGAGGCGCTGGGCCGCGACGGCGGGCTGCCGGCGATCGTCTACGCGGGCACGCGCGCCGGCGCCGAGGACATCGCCGCCGACCTGAGCGCCGCGCTCGGTGAGGAGGCGCTGCCCTACCACGCCGGGCTCGAGCGCGAGCGCCGCGCCTCCGTGCAGCGCGCCTTCCTGGCCGACGATGTGCGCCTCGTCGTGGCGACGAACGCCTTCGGGATGGGGGTCGACAAGCCGGACGTGCGCACCGTGGCCCACGCCAGCGTGCCCGCCTCGCTCGAGGCCTACTACCAGGAGGCTGGTCGCGCCGGGCGCGACGGGCGCCCGGCGCTCGCGCTGCTGCTGGCCGAGAACCGCGACAAGGCGCTGCACGTGCACTTCATCCGGCGCGACGAGCTGGCGGACGGCCTGCCGGGCTGGCTCGCCGACCGGATGGCGGCGGCCGCGGACGGCGACGGCCGCTACGTCCTCGACGGCGCCGTGCTCGCGCGCGACCTCGGCGTGGACGGCGATCGCGTGCGGGCGCTCGTCGGCCACCTCACCCGGGCCGGCGTCGTGGCGCCGGCTCCCGCCGGCCCCGACACGGTGGCCGGCCGGCTCACGGCACCGTTCGACGCGCGCGCGGCGGCGCGCTGCCGCGCGTCGATCGAGGAGGCGGCGCGCGCTCGCTGGCGCCAGTACCGCGAGATCTGGGCCTACGTCGAGGGTCGATCGTGTCGCCGTCGCGCGATCCTGCGCCACTTCGGCGACCACTCGGCGCCGGCCGGCGACGCCGTGGGCTGCTGCGACGCCTGCGACCCCGCGCTGCGGCTCGCGCCCCCCCCGCCCGCGCCGGTCGAGCTGGGCGACCTCGACGACGCGATCGTCTCGGTGGCGCGCATGGCGCGACCGGCGGTCGGGCGCACCACCTGCGCGGAGATCCTGCACGGCGCGCGGACCCAGAAGATCGCGCGCAACTCGTACGACGGGCTGCCGGCCTACGGCTGCTCGGCGCACCTGCGCCGAACCGACATACTCGCGCGCGTCGACCGGCTGATCGACGACGGGCGGCTCGTGAGCAGCGGCGGGGCGTACCCGGTGCTCCGCGCGGCCGGGTAGTGGCCTACCGCGTCGCCGTGCTCGTCTCCGGCGAGGGCACCAACCTGCAGGCGCTGCTCGACACCGTGCACGGCCGGCGCGGCATCGAGGTGGCCTGCGTCGCCGCCAGCCGCTCCGAGGCGCGCGCCCTCGAGCGAGCCACGCGGGCGGGCGTCGAGCGGGCCGTGTTCGCGATCGCCGCCCACCGCGACCGGGCGGCGCGGGACCGGGCGCTGGCGGACTGGCTCGCCGAGCGACGGGTCGACCTGCTGGTGCTGGCCGGCTGGATGGAGATACTCGGGTCCGACTTCATCCACCGCTTCGAGCGACGGATCGTGAACATCCACCCCTCGCTGCTCCCCGCCTTCCGGGGCGTGCACGCGATCGAGCAGGCGCTCGGCTATGGAGTGAAGGTGACCGGCGTAACCGTGCACTTCGTGGACGAGGGCGTGGACAGCGGCCCGATCATCTTGCAGGAGCCGCTCGACCTCTCCTATTGTCGGGACGTGGCCGAGGTCGAGGAGCGCCTGCACGAGATCGAGCACCGCCTGCTCCCGCACGCCGTCCGCCTGTTGGCCGCCGGCGCCGTGCGGCTCGACCCCGACAACCCGCGCCTCGTGCACGTCGACGATGCCTGAACGGAGCGGCGGGCCCCTCGAGGAGGTCGCGCCGGCGGCCGTCGAGGTGCGGCGCGCGCTGCTGTCGGTCTCCGACAAGCGCGGGCTGGTCGAGTTCGCGCGCGCGCTGTCCGAGCTCGGCGTCGAGATCGTCTCGACCGGGGGCACGGCGCGCGAGCTCGAGGCGGCCGGAGTCGCGGTCCGCCCGGTCGAGGACTACACGGGCTTCCCCGAGATCCTCGACGGTCGCGTCAAGACGCTCAACCCGCGCATCTACGCCGGCCTGCTCGCCGTCCGCTCCGACGGCGACCACGTCGCGACGCTGAACGAGCACCGGATCGAGCCGATCGACCTCGTCTGCGTGAACCTGTACCCGTTCGAGCGCGTCTCCGCGCGCCCCGGCGTGCCGAAGGACGAGGTGGTGGAGAACATCGACATCGGCGGCCCGACGCTGATCCGCGCAGCGGCCAAGAACCACCCCTACGCCGCCGTCGTGGTAGCGCCCGAGCGCTACGGCGCCGTCGTCGACGAGCTGCGCGCGAGCGGCGGCCGGCTGGCGGCGGTCACGCGCGAGCGGCTCGCGGTGGAGGCGTTCGCGTACACGGCGCGCTACGACGCCGCGATCGCGCGCTGGTTCGCGGAGGGCGGGCCGAGCGACTTCCCCGACTCGCTCAGCGTGTCGTTCGAGAAGGTGCTCGAGCTCGCGTACGGCGAGAACCCCCACCAGCCCGCGGCCTACTACGTGGAGGCGGGCACCCGCTCGCACCTGCTCTCCCGGATCGCCAAGCTCCACGGCCGCGAGTTGTCGTTCAACAACCTGCTCGACCTCGACTCCGGGCGTCGCCTCGTGGAGGGGTTCGAGCTGCCGGCGGCGGTGATCATCAAGCACAACAACCCCTGCGGCTGCGCGGTGGCCGGCGACCTGGCCGGCGCCTTCGAGCGGGCATTCGCGACCGACCCGATGAGCGCCTTCGGCGGCGTCTTCTGCTTCAACCGGCGCGTCGACCGCGCGCTCGCGGAGAAGCTGCACGCGATCTTCGTCGAGCTCGTGTTCGCCCCCGGCTACGACGAGGAAGCGCTCGAGCTGCTCGGGCGAAAGCCGAACGTGCGGCTGCTCGAGAACTCCGAGCGCCGCCGCGCCTCGCTGCTCGAATACGACATGAAGCGCGTGCGCGGCGGCCTCTTGGTGCAGAACCGGGACACGGAGCTCGAGGAGCGCGACAACATGAGCTGCGTCACCGAGCGCAAGCCGGACGAGCGCGAGTGGGGCGAGCTGCTGTTCGCGCTCAAGGTCTGCGCCCACGTGCGCTCGAACGCCATCGTGCTCGCCAAGGACCTCGCCACCGCCGGCATCGGCGCAGGCCAGATGAGCAGGGTCGACTCGGTCCGGATCGCGGTGGACAAGGCACGCGCGGCCGAGCGCGACCTCGACGGCGCGGTGATGGCCTCCGACGCCTTCTTCCCGTTCAGCGACGGTCCCGAGCTGGCGATCGAGGCCGGCGTGCGGGCGATCATCCAGCCGGGTGGCTCGCAGCGCGACGGCGAGGTGATCGACGCGTGTGACAGGGCGGGCGTGACGATGGTGTTCACGGGTCGGCGCCACTTCCGCCACTGAGCGCCGTCGAGGCTCGCGGACGCACAGACAAGAGTTCGAAGCCTGTCTAACCGACCCGAGTAGGATTGGCTGGCGAGAGAGTCGATGCGTGAGCCTCATCACCCATCCAGCGGCGAACTCGAGCTGCCGACCGTGCTGCACGCGCTGAGCGACCCGGCAAGGCTCGAGATCGTCCGGCATCTCGCGCACGAGCCCGAATGCGCGTGCGGCCACTTCCACCTCGGCCTCTCGAAGGCGACGCTCTCCCACCATCTGCGCGTGCTGCGCGAGGCGGGGCTGACCCACACGCGCCTCGACGGCCGGCACCGGCTCGTCTCGCTGCGTCGCCCGGATCTCGACGCGCGCTTCCCCGGGCTCGTCGACGCCGTCCTGTCCTCGGGGCGCGAGCGGCCCGGCCAGCCGCCGGCGTTCCCGCGCAGCGCCGCCTAGGATCCCTCTGGGGCCGCTAGCTCAATCGGTCTAGAGCGACGGGCTTTTAACCCGGAGGTTCTGGGTTCGAGTCCCAGGCGGCCCACTCGCGAGTCGATCGTCGCCGTCGCGCGCTTGCGCCGCGGGTCCGCGCTACCGGAAGCGCGGCTCGGTGCCTCCCGGCGAGCTGGGCGCTTCGAATCGTGGGACGGCCGTGCCGACCGACTTCTCCTCCTTCGATCGCGTCGTCGCG
>JBLNDU010000204.1:0-3448 GCA_050261935.1 Nocardioidaceae bacterium
ACAGCCAGCAGCAGGCCCAATCCCTCTTGCGAGGCGGAAATCCCCGCTCCGGCGGCGGGTAACTTCGGGCTAGTTCCGTTCGCCGGGGCGGCGGCCCGCGGCGGGTGAAAATGTTCGATGCTTGGGGCGTCGGCCGCCGTGGCCGCCGTCTCCTATGGTGCCCGTGAGCCCGTGGCTAGTTTGGTGGGGGAGCCTTCCCCGGATCCCGGGACTGTTGCCGCAGAGCACGCTCCTCAGACTCGTCTGTCTTGAAGGTTCCTGGCGGTCGACGACCGGTGTTGAGCGACAGCCTGGACGGGGGGTCGGATGGACGTGATCGTGGAGCGCCCGGCGGCGCTCGATGTGCACAAGGCGCAGGTCACCGCGTGTGTGCGGGTGCCGGGGCCGGGCGGCCGGCGCGCGCAGCAGGTCGCCGAGTTCCCGACCACCGTGCGTGGGCTGCTCGCGCTGCGCGACTGGCTGCAGGCGCAGCGGGTGACGCAGGTGGCGCTGGAGGCGAGCGGCGTGTACTGGAAGCCGCCCTGGGCGGTGCTGGAGGACGACTTCGAGTGCATGCTCGTCAACGCCCGCCACGTCAAGCAGGTGGTGTGGGGTTAGCACTGCGTCTCCCTTCTGCGCTGGTTGTCGAACAGTCCGGGCTGGTCGCCCGCGACCTGGATGCGGAGGCCTTTGCGCTTGCCGCGGCGGACGTAGACGGCGGCGAGCTCGCCGCGTTGGACCTTGTGCAACACGGTCTGGCGGGCGACGCCGAGCGCGGTGGCGGCGTCGGCGAGCGGCAGCCACCCGTCGGGTGTGTGCTCGCGGACGCGGGCGCGCAGCTCGGCCGTGAGGCGGATCTGCCAGGGCGCGCCGGGGGTGATCTGCTCGCCGGCGATGAAGCCCTCGCGCAGCCAGCGGTGCACGGTGGCGGTGGACACGCCGAGCGCGTCGGCGGCCGCGGCGACGGTGACCATGTCGCGATCGTGAGCGCTGGCTCGGACGGCGGGCGCGGCGGGGATCTTGTGGTAGGCGCGCAGGGCGTGCACGCGGGCGGCGGTGAATGGGTTGCCGTGGCCGGTGAGGCGGCCTTGGCGGGCGAGGATCGCGGCGATCTGCGCGTCGGGGTGGTGCTCGGCGAGGCGACGGACGAGCGCGATCGTGTCCTGGTCGGTGGCGCGCGTGTGGCTTCCGGTGCGCGGCAGCGCCACGTTGTGGTCGGTGATCGCGCCGCCCTCCCAGAAGATCCGCAGGGCGGCCTGGTGCTGCTCGCGGTCGACGGTGACTGCGACCTCGGCGATGACCGCTCGCAGCAGCTGCTTGCGCTCGCGGTGGCTGGTGGCGGGCGCCTCGAAGACGTGGCGTAGATCCGCTCCGGCGCGTCGGCACCAGGCGATCTCGTCGTCAGTGAGCGGTTCGGGGCGCCGCGCCCGGACCTGGGCGACGGCGTGCTCGACGCGGCGGACCTCGGTCAGGCGTTGCTCCCACTCGAGCTCGAGCGTGCGTGCCACGAGCCGGTTCTCGGGCTCGCAGGCGTCGAACTGGCGGCCGGCGCGCTGGGCGTGGATCTGCGCGCGCTCGAGCTCGAGCTCGACTGAGCGCACGCGCGCGTGGTGGTCATCGGTGGCCTGCTCGATCGCTCTGAGTGTCGCTTCGATCGCGGCCGGGCGCAGCGCCTCAAACAGCGCGTCGAGCACGACCCGCTCGATCCGCTGGCCGCCGACGGTCTGGCAGCGCTCGCCGCCGTAGAGCTGCGCGCCGCGGCTGCAGGCATAGCGCGGCACGAGGCTGGGCCCGGTGTAGCCGACCTGCATCATCCGGCCGCAGCGGCCGCAGCGGATCAGGCCCTGCAGCAGAGCCCGGCCCTCGCGCGCGGCGCCGCCGCCCTGCCCGCGCGGCGGACGCCAGTTGGCACGCAGGCGCTGCTGGTTGGCCTCGTAGGCGTCGAAGGAGATGTAGCCCGGGTGGTGGTCTTGCAGGCACACCAGCCACCGCTCGCGGGCGGCGCGGCGCTGGCGCTCGATCATCACGCCGGCCTCGACGCGCCGCTCGGTGCGCTTGCGCCCGAACGCATAGGCGCCCGCGTAGCAGGGGTTGGTCAGGATCTCGTGGATCGCCTTGTAGGTCGGCCGCGCCCACCGCACCTGCCGCTCCCCGGTCGCGCGCCTGGGCAGCCGGCGGCCCTCTTCGAGCAGCCGCAGCATCACCTGACGCGCGCTCGCGAGCTGCTCGAAGTAGGCGAACACCGTCGCGATCGCGTCGGCCACCGCCTCGTCGGGCGTGATCCGCACCCGGCCCTGGTCGTCGTGCTCGTAGCCGGCGGGCAGCGGCAGCCGCAGCTCGCCCTTGGCCGCCTTGTGCAGGATCCCGCCCCGCAACCGGCTGCGCAGCACGTGCAGCTCGGCCTCGGACATCGTGCCCTTCAGGCCGAGCACGAGCCGATCGTTGTGCAGCGCGGGGTGATAGACGCCGTCGGCGTCGGCGATCAGCGTGTCGGTCAGGGCGCACAGATCCAGCAGCTGGTACCAGTCGGCGTTGCGCCGCGCGAGCCGCGAGACCTCGATTCCGAGCACGATCCCGACCTTGCCCAGGCCCACGTCGGCGACCACCTGCTGGAAGCCGTCGCGGCCCTCCGTGTGGCGGGCCGAGCGGCCGAGGTCCGAGTCGACCACCACGACTTCGCCGGCGCCCCAGCCGAGCGCGACGGCGCGCTCGGCCAGCTCGTACTGCCGCTCGAGGCTCTCGGTGTTGCTCTCGACCTGCGCGAGCGTGCTCTGGCGCACGTAGACGTACGCCTTGCGGGCAAGGTGCTGGCGCTCGACCGCGCTCATCGCCGCCGCTCCGCGTCGCTCAGGATGTGAGCGATCGCCGCCGCCAGCAGCCGCACGATCTGCTCGCGCGCCTCCGGCCCCAACGACTCCCACACGGCGTCCAGCGGCCGGCACCCAGCCACGGGCAGGGCAAGCTGACGCGACGCACCGCTAGGCTGCAGTCCGCGCACGAAGGTTCTCCTCTCGAGTTGTTGGCGCTTCTCGAGCGGGCGAGCCTACGTGCCGCTGCCGTCGTCGCCCGCCGCGCCCGGCGAGAGCAGCCGCCGCAGACGGCGCACCCCCTCGACCGACAGCAGCGCGCACGCCGGCGCGCTGCTCTCCTCCACCGCGCAGCTCGTCGCCGACAGCTCAAGCGTGCCGGGCGTGCCATCCGGAAGACGCACGATCAGACACACCACCCCGCCCGTCGCTCGCCGTCCCTCGACGGCCAGCCGCATCCCCGCCAGCGGATGATGGGGCGCGGTCACCGTCACCTCCCCGGGCAGCGACGCGCGAAACTCATGCAGTCTGTGCACCGGTTCGTCCCCGGGCGGAAGACCGACACGATCGACGCCCAGTGGATCGCGCAGCTGTTGGCCTGCGGGCTTCTGCGCGGCAGCTTCGTGCCGCCCAAGCCGATCCGCCGGCTGCGCGACCTGACC
>JBLNDU010000205.1:0-3194 GCA_050261935.1 Nocardioidaceae bacterium
AGCGCCCTGCCGGCCGTCGCTGCGGCGCGCGGAAGCGCTCGCCCGCCTCGTGCTCCGCGCCGTAGCGCGGGCAGCCGAGCGACTCAGCCCCGGGCACTTCTCGCTGCCGCGGGCGCCCGGAGGCGCGTACAGCGAGCGCCGGCGGCGGTGTGGCGAGTTGTGCATGTATTTCATGGTGAAGTCGCCAAGCCCCCGGCTCCACCGTGGGGGTCCACCGTGGGGCCCCGGGCCAACCTTGCCACAACCGTGTCAAGGTTCGCTAGCATCGCGAGCCTTGGCCGCGGAGCGCGACTACACCCGGGCGATCGCCCAGCGCGTCGTCGTCTTCGACGGCGGCATGGGGGCGACGCTCGAGCGGTTCGACCTGTCCCAGGAGGACTACGGCGGCCTGCCGGGCAAGTGCCACGAGGCGCTCGTGCTCAACCGCCCGGACGTGATCCAGGGCGTGCACGAGTCGATGCTCGACGCGGGCGCCGAGGTCGTCGAGACGGATACGTTCCAGGGCTCGCGACTCAAGCTGGATGAGTGGGGGCTTGGCGAGCACACGCTCGAGATCAACCGCCGTGCGGCGGAGATCGCCCGCCGCGCCGCCGGCGAGCATCGCTTCGTGGCCGGCTCGATCGGCCCGACCGGGCACCTGCCGGCGAGCGACGACCCGACGCTCGGGAGGATCGGCTTCCGCGAGCTCGTGGCGGTGTTCACGGAGCAGGCGCGCGGGCTGGTGGAGGGCGGCGCAGACCTCATCATCGTCGAGACCGCCCAGGACATCCTCGAGGTCAAGGCCGCCGTGTTCGGCGCGCGCGAGGCGTTCAGGCTGACCGGCCGGACGCTGCCGATCCAGACGAGCGCCACGCTGCTGCCGAACGGCGGCAAGATGCTGCTCGGCACCGACATCCAGGCGGTGCTCACCACGCTCGCCGCGCTCGACGTGGACGTGATCGGACTGAACTGCTCGACCGGCCCCGAGGACATGCGCGACGCCATCCGCTTCCTGGGCGAGAACAGCCCGGTTCCGGTCCACTGCATCCCGAACGCCGGCCTGCCGATCCAGGGTCCCGAGGGCGAGACGATCTTCCCGGAGCAGCCCGAGCCGCTCGCGGCGACCCTGCAGGACTTCGTCGAGCGCTACGGCGTGTCGATCGTCGGCGGCTGCTGCGGCACCACGCCCGAGCACATCCGCGCGATCGTGGAGCGCGTCGGCGGGCGCGCGGCCGGCAGGCGGCCCGAGCGGCGGGGCGCGCTGCTGTCCTCGATGATGACCGCCACGCCGCTCGTGCAGGAGCCGCGCCCGACGCTGGTGGGCGAGCGCGTCAACTCGCAGGGATCGCGCAAGGCGAAGGAGCTGCTGCTCGCGGACGACTACGACGGGCTCGTGCAGATCGCCGAGGATCAGGTGATCGGCGGCGCGCACGTGCTCGACGTATGCGTGGCGCTGACCGAGCGGACCGAGGACGAGGCCGAGCAGATGCGCCAGGTGGTGAAGCGGATCTCGCTCACCCAGCCGGCGCCGATCCAGGTCGACTCGACGGAGCCGGACGTGATCCGCACGGCGCTCGAGCAGATCCCGGGCCGCGCGATCGTCAACTCGATCAACCTCGAAGCCGGACGCGCCAAGCTCGACACCGTCGTGCCGCTGGCGAAGGCGCACGGCGCCGCGGTGATCGCGCTGACGATCGACGAGGAGGGGATGGCGAAGACCGCCGAGCGCAAGCTCGAGGTGGCGCAGCGGATCACCGAGCTCACCTGCGACGAGCACGGGCTCGACCGCGAGCTGCTCATCTTCGACGCGCTCACCTTCACGCTCACGACCGGCGACGACGAGTGGAAGCCGTCCGCGGTCGAGACGATCGAAGGCATCCGCCGCATCAAGGCGGCGCTGCCCGACGTGAAGACCTCGCTGGGCGTGTCGAACGTGTCGTTCGGCGTCTCGCCGACCCCGCGCGCGGTGCTCAACTCGGTGTTCCTGCACCACTGCGTGGAGGCGGGGCTCGACCTGGCGATGGTCAACCCGAACCACATCACCCCCTACGGGGAGATCCCGGAGGAGGAGCGCGCGCTCGCCGACGACCTGGTCTTGAATCGGCGTGAGGACGCGCTCGAGCGCTTCATCGCCCACTTCGAGCAGAAGGGCGAGTCGGAGGTCGAATCCGCTGCCGACCCCACCGAGGGCATGGAGCCCGAGGAGGCGCTCCACTTCCACATCCTGCGCCGCCGCAAGGAGGGCGTCGAGGACTGGATCGACCGCTCGGTCGAGAAGATCGGGGCGGTCCCGACGCTCAACGACGTGCTGCTGCCCGCGATGAAGGAGGTGGGCGACAAGTTCGGCGCCGGCGAGCTGATCCTCCCGTTCGTGCTCCAGTCGGCTGAGGTGATGAAGCGCGCCGTTGCCCGGCTCGAGCGCTACCTCGAGCGGATCGAGGGCCACACGAAGGGCAGGGTGGTGATCGCCACCGTGTTCGGCGACGTGCACGACATCGGCAAGTCGCTCGTGAACACGATCCTCACCAACAACGGCTACACGGTCGTCGACCTCGGCAAGCAGGTGCCCGTCGACGCCATCATCGGCGCCGCGGTCGAGCACGACGCCCACGCGATCGGCCTCTCGGCGCTGCTCGTGTCGACCTCGCGACAGATGCCGGTCTGCGTGCAGGAGCTCCACGAGCGCGGCCTGCCCTTCCCCGTGCTGGTCGGCGGCGCGGCGATCAACCGCGACTTCGGGCGACGGATCCTCTACCCCCACGGCAAGGAGTCGGACGAGGTCTACGAGCCCGGCGTCTTCTACTGCAAGGACGCCTTCCAGGGGCTCGACACGATGGACGCGCTCGTCGATCCCGCGCGCCGGCCCGAGCTGCTCGAGCGGACGCGGGCGGCGGCGCGCGCGCTGCGCGAGCGTCCCGACGCGGAGGACGACGCGCCGCCCACGAGCGACTCCTCGGCGCGCTCGCGCGCCCGCACGGACGTGCCCGTCCCCGAGCCGCCGTTCTGGGGCGTGCGCGAGCTCGAGGTCGACCTCGATGAGGTCCGCCCGCACCTCGACCTGCACGTGCTCTTCAAGCTGCACTGGGGCGGGCGCGGCGTGAAGGGCGCCGACTGGGAGCGCCTCGTGGCGGACGATTTCGGGCCGCGCCTCGAGCGGATGTGGCGCGAGCAGGACTACCTCCGCCCGCGGGCGCTGCTCGGCTACTTTCCGGTCG
>JBLNDU010000206.1:0-3872 GCA_050261935.1 Nocardioidaceae bacterium
CGAGCGGGCGTCCGCCTTCGTGGCCTCGGACGAGTAGGGCGACGGCATCGAGACGCAGGTGACGCGCTCGCAGCCGAGCGCGTCAACGGCGACGAGCGCGACGAGCGCCGAGTCGATCCCACCCGACAGCGCCAGCACGACGCGCCCGAAGCCGTTCTTGTCGACGTAGTCGCGCAGCCCGCGGCTCAGCGCCGCGTAGACCTCAGCCTCCGGCGACAGCGGCTCGGCGGGCGGGCTCTCGACGCGTCCGTCGACGGCGGCCGCCGGCACCTCGAGCGCGGCCACGAGCGGCGCCGCGTCGGGCTCGCCGCGCGCGAGCGGGCGCCTGCGCGGGTCGCGGAGCCGCGCCGCCGCGACCGCCCCCGGGTCGATCGAGCAGACGCAGAGCGACTCCTCGAACTGCGGCGCCCGTGCGAGCGGCGTGCCGCGCTCGTCGACGGCGAGGCTGTAGCCGTCGAAGACGAGCTCGTCCTGGCCGCCGACCGCGTTGCAGAACACGACCGCGGTGAGATTGTCGCGCGCGCGCTGGATCAGCATCCGCTCGCGCTCGAGCCCCTTGCCGGCGTGGAAGGGCGACGCGGACAGGTTCACGATCAGCTCGGCGCCGGCCAGCGCCTCGTCGGTGGCCGGCGGCCCCGGCAGCCAGATGTCCTCGCACACCGTGATCCCGATCCGCACCCCGTTCAGCGCCAGCACGGCGCCGCCGCGACCGGGCCGGAAGTAGCGCGCCTCGTCGAAGACGCCGTAGTTGGGCAGGTGCACCTTGCGGTAGACGGCAGCGACCGCCCCGTCGGCGAGCACCGCGGCCGCGTTGTAGACGTCGTCGTCGAGCTCCGGGAAGCCAACGAGCGCCACGATGCCGCGCGTCTCGGCCGCGAGCTCCTCGAGCGCCGCGCGCGCCTCGCCGAGGAAGTGGCGCCGGAGCAGCAGGTCCTCGGGCGGGTAGCCGGTGAGCGCCAGCTCGGGGAAGACGACGAGCGCCGCGCCCGCCTCGCGCGCCCGCATCGTCCAGGCGGCGATCTTGTCCCTGTTGCCGTGCAGGTCGCCGACCGTGGCGTCGATCTGGGCGAGCGCCACGCGCAGGGGCTCGGGGCTGGCGGCCATGGCCGCATTATCGCCGCGCCCGCCGGGGCGGGCGCGGCGCGCCCTCAGTGGCCCCAGCCGGCCGGCACCTCGTGGCGCACGGTGGCCCGCCCGCGCTCCCCCGTGCGGATCCGGATCGCCTGGTCGACGTCGTAGACGAACACCCGCCCGTCGCCGGTCTCACCGGTGCGGGCGGCCTCGACGATCGCCTCGATGGCCCCGTCGGCGGAGTCGGCCGGCACGACGCACTCGACCTTGAGCTTCGGCAGCAGCGAGATGTTCGCCCGCGAGCCGCGGTAGCGCTCCGTGTAGCCCTTCTGCCGCCCGCAGCCTGCGACCTGGCTCACGGTGAGCCCCGACACTCCCAGCACGTCGAGCGCGTCCTGCACCTGCTGCAGCCGCTCGGCGCGGATGATGGCCTCGACCTTCTTCACTGCGTCTCCTTTCGGCTCAGCTGCTTCCCGCACCGACCGTCAGCGGTCGCTGCGCGGCCTCGCGCGCGGCGGCGGCGGCGGCCGGAGCGTGGTACTCGAGGCCCGGCACCGGCATGAACTGCTCCGGGTAGCCCCACATGCCGTGCTCGACGAGGTCGAGCCCGTAGTGCTCCTGCTCCGGCTCCACGCGCAGTCCGTAGGTGGCGCGGATCGCCGCGAAGACGAGGAACGAGACGGCGAACACCGCCGTGAACGCGCACACGACGCCGAGCGCCTGGACGCCGAGCTGCTCGAGCGAGCCCGAGTAGAAGAGGCCGGGGTCGCCGATCGCATTCAGCTCGGCCAGCCGCGGCGAGGTGAACAGCCCGCACGACAGCGTGCCCCAGATGCCCGCCAGGCCGTGGGCCGACAGGGCGCCGACCGGGTCGTCGATCCTCTTGTCGATCGCGATCACGCCGAACACGACGACGACGCCGGCGACGACGCCGATGATCGGCGCCGCCCAGTACTCGACATAGCCGGACGGCGCGGTGATCGCCACGAGCCCGGCGATCGCGCCGTTGCCCGTCATGCCGATGTCGATCGTGCGCGTGAGCAGGAAGATGGTGCCCATCGCGCCGAGCACGCCCGCGGCGGCGGCGAGGTTCGTGACCACCACCACCTCGGCGAAGCGGCCGCCGATCGCGCCGAGCGTCGAGCCGGGGTTGAACCCCTGCCAGCCGAACCACAGGATCAGCACGGCCAGCCCGACGAGCGGCATCGAGTGGCCGGGGATCACGTTCGGCTTCCCGTCGGGGGCGTACTTGCCCCGCCGCGGGCCCAGCAGGAGCAGCGCCGCGAGCGCCCCCGTGGCGCCGATGAGGTGCACGGCCGTCGAGCCGGCGAAGTCCTGCATCCCGAGGCTCGCCTGCAGCCAGCCGCCGCCGAAGACCCAGTGCGAGACGATCGGGTAGATCAGCGAGCTGAACACGACCGCGTAGATGAGGTAGGCGCCGAACTTGATCCGCTCGAGCGTCGTGCCCCAGACGATCGCGAGCGAGACGGCGCAGAAGACGAACTGGAAGAAGAACTTGGCCGGCACGGTCGCCGACGAGAACGCCATCGCGGGGAACAGGTCGCCGTTGTTCGTGCCGAGGAAGGTGCCCTCCGTGCCCGCGAACCAGCCGGCGCCTCCGAACGCGAGCGCGAAGCCGACGGCCCAGTAGCAGAGCGCCGCCACCGAGAGATTGGCGAGCACCTTGGGGACGATCGTGCCGGCGTTCTTCATGCGCGAGAAGCCGACCTCGAGCAGCAGGAAGCCGGCCTGCATGAACAGCACGAAGACGGCGGCGACGATCACCCAGGTCGTCTCGATCGCCGGGATGGCGTCCTTCAGGGTCGGGTCCACGGTTGCTCCTTCGCTTGGGGTCCTCGGGCCGGGGGCCCGGCGCGTCACTCCCATCCTGCGACGGCTCGGGCGCGGCGTCTTTCGCCGCTCGTACAGGATTCGGGCGCCGGCGCTTGTACGCCCGGCGAACGTCAGGGCCGGCGGGCGCGCACCTGGTAGACGGAGGTGAAGCCGGTCCGGAACCCCTCGCGCGCGGCGCGCAGGTAGAGCCGCCAGATGCGGACGCGCTCGGGGCCCGCGAGCCGGACGGCGTCCTCGAGCCGGTCCTCGAGGCGCCGCAGCCAGTGCGTGAGCGTCTCGGCGTAGTCCGCCGGGAAGCCCTCGACGTGGTCCGTGGCGAGCCCGGCACGCTCGAGCGCGGCGATCACGCGCGAGAGGTGGAGCGGGGCCGCGTCGGGGAAGACGTAGCGCTCGGAGAAGGGCCCCGCCTCGGGATCGCCGATCCGCAGTCGGGCGATGCCCTGGTTGAGCACCGCCCCGCCGGGGCGAACGAGGCGCGCCAGCGTGGCGGCGTAGGCGTCGATCGCGCGGGCGCCGACGTGCTCGACCATGCCGATGCTCGCGATCGCGTCGAACGGCTCACCGGCCAGCTCGCGGTAGTCGGCGAGGCGGATCTCCACGCGCTCGGCGAGCCCGGCCTCCGCCACGCGCCGGCGCGCGAGCTCGGCCTGCGCGGGCGACAGCGTCGCGCCAACCACATTCACGCCGTGTCGGGCGGCGGCGTGGATCGCGAAGCTGCCCCAGCCGCAGCCCACGTCGAGCACGCGCATCCCGTCGCGCAGCCCGAGCTTCTGGCAGACCAGCTCGAGCTTGGCCTCCTGGGCGGCCTCGAGCGTGTCGGCGCCGCGCGAGAAGAGCGCGCAGCTGTAGGTCATCGACTCGTCGAGGAACAGCGCGAAGAACTCGTTCGAGACGTCGTAGTGGTGGCGCACCGCGCGCGCGTCGCGCTCGACGCTGTGGCGCCGCCC
>JBLNDU010000207.1:0-9818 GCA_050261935.1 Nocardioidaceae bacterium
GGCAGTTCTGAGCCGCCGACATCACGTCCTCGAAGGGGGCCCCGTCAGGGTCGACGACCGTCGCCTTGTCGTCCGCGTCGAGCTGGAACACGTCGGGGGCCGTGTCGACGCAGTCACCCGAGCCGATGCAGAGGGCGCGGTCGATCTCGACGTGGATGCGGTTGCGCGGCGAGAGCTCCGGCGTTGCCACGCCGCTCAGCCTAGCCGGCGGCCTCGGCCCGCCCCGGCTCGGCGCGCCGACGCCCGCGTGGGTCAGCCCAGCCGACGGCGGCCGTAGTAGAGCTTCAGGAAGCGTCCGATCAGGCGCGTGCGCCAGGGCGCGTAGGGGAACATGTAGAGCTCGCGCTTCGGCGCGAAGCGGGTGATCATCAGCGACTGCTTGCGGGTGTACTTGCGGATCCCGTCGGCGCCGTGGCGGAAGCCCAGGCCGGACTCCTTCCAGCCGCCCATCGGCAGCTCCATGACGCCGTAGTTCATGTGCGTGTCGTTGATGCAGACGACGCCGGACTCGATCTGGCGCGCGAGCCGCTCGCCCTTCGCGACGTCGTGCGTCCAGACCGACGCCTGGAGCCCGAACTGCGAGTCGTTCGCGAGCCTGACGGCCTCCTCGACGTCGCGCACCCTCATGATCGGGAGCGTCGGCCCGAACGTCTCCTCGGTCATGCACGCCATGCCGTGGTCGACGCCCAGGAGCACGGTCGGCTCGAAGAAGCTGCCCGGGCCCTCCCCGCGCCGGCCGCCCACCACGACCTTCGCGCCGCGCTGCCTGGCGTCCTCGACGTGCGCTTCGACGGTGTCCCCCTGGGGCGGGTAGATCAGGGCCCCGATCTCCGTCGACCCGGGCCCGCCCGGCACGCCCTGGCGCAGCGCGCGCGCCTTCTCGGTCACCCTTGCGACGAAGTCGTCGTACACGGGCTCCTCGACGTAGACGCGCTCGGTCGAGGTGCAGGCCTGACCCGCGTTGTGCAGGGCGGTGTAAACGGCCGCGTTGGCCGCCCGCTCGAGGTCGGCGTCGGCGCAGACGATCATCGGGTCCTTGCCGCCGAGCTCCATGCTCACCGGGGTGAGCGTCTGCGCGGCGCGCTCCATGATCTTCCGGCCGGTCTCCGTCGAGCCCGTGAACATCACGTAGTCCACGTGGTCGATCATCGCGCCGCCGGTGTGCCCGTCGCCGGTCGCGACGATGAAGACGTCCTCCGGCAGCCCGCTCTGGAGCAGCATCTCCTGCATCAGCAGCGACGTGAGCGGCGTAACTTGCGACGGCTTGAGCACCACCGAGTTGCCCGCCGCAAGCGCGGGGATGCAGTCGCCGAACGAGTTGAGGAGCGGGAAGTTCCAGGGGCCGATCACGCCGACGACGCCGACGGGCGCGTAGCGGATCAGGAACCGGCGGCCCGGCAGCAGCGGCGAGAACACGCGCGGCCGCTCGTCGGAGAGGTAGCGCGGGGCGCTCTTGGCCCAGAAGCCGAGCGCGTGCGCCCCGTAGGCGACCTCGGCGGTCTGCGCGTCCTCCCAGGTCTTGCCCGTCTCGGAGACGATCGTGCGGATCACCCGCTCGGCGTTGTCGATCATCCAGCGCTGGGCGCGGCGAAGGACGCGGCCGCGGCCCTCGAAGCCGAGCGCCTCCCAGCCCGGCTGCGCCGCGCGGGCGCGCGCCACCAGCTCGGTCACCTCGTCGGGGGTGCGGCGCGGGACGGTCGCGATCCGCTCGCCGGTCGCCGGGTTGTGCACCTCGATCAGCCCGCCGGCCGCCGGGTGCCCGTTCGCCGCCACCCGTGCGGCGCTCGCGGTCGTCGTGTCGGCCACTGCGTTCCTCCTTGCGCTCAGTGCCTCAACCCTACTCGGGCTGCCGCCGCAGGCGCCCTCGGGCTCCGGCCGCGGGCACCCGCGCCGCGGTCAGCCCATGTCCGCGAGCGCCTCCTCCAGGCCCCCCAACACGGGCGCCGCGCGGCGCAGCTCGACGATCTCGAGCACGCGCTCGACCGTGGTACCGGGGCGCGCCACGACGCGCAGCGCCTGTCTGCGCCCGTGCAGGCGGCGGGCGAGCGCGAACAGCATCGCCACGCCGCTCGAGTCGATGAAGGCGAGCTCGGACAGGTCGACGAGCAGACCGCGTGCCGAGGTCCGCACGCCGCCGGCGAGCAGCTCACCCGCGTGGTCCGAACCGGTCACGTCGAGCTCGCCGGAGAGCCGCGCGACGACTACGTCCTCGCGCACCTCGAGCTCGAGCGTGAAGAGGTCGCTCACGCCTGGGGCTCGCGCCCGTCGTCGGCCAGCCTGCGGCGCAGGGTCACCGCCGTGCCGTGCGGGGCGCGCTCGAGCTCGACGGAGTCCATCAGCGCGCGCATGAGCACGAGGCCGCGCCCATGGTCGCCGGGGCGCGGCGGCCGCCAGGCGCCGCTGTCGCGGACGATCAGCTCGACCTCCCGCCCGCTGAGCCGCGCCTCCACCGCGAACGCGGCGTCGCCCGGGCCGCCCCCGTGCTCGATCGCGTTCGTGGCGGCCTCGCCGCAGGCGGTCGTTACCTCCGCGGTCTCGCGCGCGCCCGCGCCGACGTCGCGCAGCCAGCGACGCAGGGCGGCGCGCAGCGCCGCCAGCGCTCCGGGATCGGAGGGCAGCTCGAGCAGCAGCGGCCCGGACGACGCGGCGCTCGACAGCGCGAGCAACGCCACGTCGTCGGCCGCGCCCTCGGCCGGCACCATGGCCGCGAGCACCGCCTCGACCAGGGCGTCGGCCTCCGGCGGCGCCGCGCGGACGACGGCGGCGAGCCGCGCCAGGCCGGCGTCGATGTGCTTGCCCGGCCGCTCTACGAGCCCGTCCGTGTACAGCAGCACCGTGGCGCCCGGGGGCAGCGGCTCCGCGAGCTCGGCGAAGCCGGCGAACGGGAGCACGCCGAGCGGTGGCGAGCGGCGGCCCTCGAGGAAGTGCGCCTCCCGGTCGGGGCCGACCACGAGCGGCGGCAGGTGCCCTGCGTTGACCCAGCGGGCGGTGCCCTCCGTGAGCACCAGGTAGACGAGCGTGGCCATCTGGCTCTCCTCGGCCTCCGTGGCGACGAGCCGGTTGAGCCGCTCGATCACGGTCGCGGGCTCGTGGCCCTCGAGCGCGTAGGCGCGCAGCGCGCTGCGCAGCCGCCCCACCATCGACGCGGCCGCGAGCCCCTGGCCGGCCACGTCGCCCATGACGAGCGCGACCGCGCCGTCGGGCAGGGGGATCACGTCGTACCAGTCGCCGCCGACCTCGGCCTCCTCGGCGGCCGGCTCGTAGCGGGCCGCCACGGTGAGCCCGGGCAGCGACGGCAGCCGGCCCGGCAGCAGGCTGCGCTGAAGCGTCTCGGCGATCCGGTGCTCGCGCTCGTACACCCGGGCGTGCTCGATCGCGAGCGCAACGCGCTCGGCGGCGACGCGCAGCAGCGCGAGGTCCTCGGCGGTCAGGCGCCGCGGCTCGCGCGCGGCGACCACGATCACCCCGATCACGCGGCTCTCGGCCCGCAGCGGCACGCCGATCGCGGAGTCGACCCGGAGCTCGCCGAGCGCGGGGTCGACGAAGTCGTCGGGCGCGGGCTCGTGCTCGAGCCGCGGCACCCTCTCGGCGGTCACCCGGCCGGCGAAGCCCGATCCGAAGCCGGTCGGCTGCTGTCGCCCGGGGCCGTTCGGCGGGGGCGGCGCGGAGCCGTTCGCGGTCGTCGAGGCGCCGAGCCGCAGCCGCTCGCCGTCCTCGGTGAGGAACAGCGTCACCGCCTCGGCGCGCAGCACCGCCTTCACGCGCGTCACGACGTCGCCCAGCATCTCGTCGAGCGAGCGGTGCGCGAGCGCCGCGTCCACCAGCTGCTGAGTGCCGCTCACCATGTCCGCTACCCGCTCGGCCTCGGCGCGTGCGGCCTCCGCGCGCGCGAGCGCCTCGCGCTCCTCCTGGCGGCGCCGCCGCTCGCTCGCATCGCGCACGAAGCCGGACAGGTAGTGGTCGTCGCCGACCGCGATGCGCGACATCGACGCCTCCGCCGGAAAGCGCCGGCCGTCGCGCCGCTGGAGCTCGGCCTCGATCACGCGGCCGCCGAGCGCCTCCGGGCTGGCGAGCAGCCGCTCGCGCCGCTCGTCGAACCCCTCGCGGGCCTCAGGTGGCACGATCAGGGCCCGAACCGGCCGGCCCACCGCGTCGCTCGCCCGCCAGTCGAACAGCCGCTCGGCGGCGGCGTTCCACGCCGTCACCACGCCGTCGCGGTCGATCGTGATGAACGCCTCGGGCGCCGCCTCGACGATCGCGCGCGTGCGGGCCTCGCTCTCATGCAGCGCGCGGGCCCGCTCGCGCGCGTGGAGCCCCTCGACGCGCAGCCGCGCCAGTAGGCGCGACACGAGCAGCCCGGCGAGCGCGGGGGTGCCCACCACGATCAGCCAGCGCGTGAGCGGGCTGGGCTGGTCCTGGTCCGCGAGCAGGGCCGCGTAGCAGGCGGCGGCGAAGGCGAGCTGCGCGAGCGCCTGCGGGAGCGGGAAGAAGTAGAACGCGTAGAGCACCGCCCACGCGTACAGCATCGGATAGAACGAACCGGCCCCGAGCTCCTCGTTCGCGAGCGTGACGATCACGGTGCCGGCCGCGAGCGCCGCGTGCAGCTCGAGCGGCCGCGCGCGCCCAGCGCGCAGGTACTCGAGCGCCCCGATCAGCACCGCCGCGGCCGCGAGCCCGTACATCCTCGGCTCGCTCATGGCCTCGTGCGGCAGAATCAGCGTGATGACCGTGAGCGCGGCGCCCGCCGTGAACAGGTAGGCGAGCGAGCGCGCCTGGAGGCGGCGGTCGAACAGCTCTGGCAGCTCCGGCACCCGCCTCGGCCTCAGGCGCGCTCGCCGTTCCCCCCGCGACGTGCCGACAGCCGGGCGAGCGCCTCGTGGCACTCGGTCACGTGGCGCTTCACCGGGTCATCGTCCGGGCGATCGTGCACGAGGTCCCAGGTCTGGTCGGCCACCTCGCCCGCCGTCTCGGGCGTCGCCTGGGAGCACAGGAGGTCCACCAGCCGATGCTCGAAGGCCTCGAGCTGGCGCTCCGGGGCATCGGGCGGCATCCTGGGCAACGGCTCGTCGGTGGCGTCGCGCCACATCGCGGTCGCAAGCAGCAAGCGGTTGCGAAGCGAGCGTGCGTGCATCCGTGCGCACGCTACCCGCGATCGCCGCTACGTTGGGCGCCATCGCCACGCTTCACCTGCTGCGCGTCTTCTGCGACGACGATCGCCGCGGCGGAAACCCGCTCGCCGTCTTCCTCGACGGCGGCGAGATCGCGCCCGCCGAGCGCCAGGCGGTAGCGGCGGCCCTCGGCCTGAGCGAGACCGTGTTCGTGGACGACGCGGCGCGGGGGGAGCTCCGCATCTTCACCCCCGCGGTCGAGCTCGGCTTCGCCGGCCATCCCACCGTCGGCGCCGCGTGGCTCCTCGCCCGCGAGCGCGCGCCCATCGACGTCCTCCGCCCGCCGGCCGGCGAGCTGCCCGCCCACGCCGAGGCCCAGTCCGCGTTCGTCACCGCTCGCCCCGAGTGGGCGCCGCCGTTCGAGCTCGAGCGCCTCCCCTCCGCCGCGGCGGTCGAGGAGCTCGACGGACCGCCTCGGGCGCACGACCTGATCGCCGCCTGGGCCTGGCTCGACGAGGACGCGGGCCTGGTGAGGGCACGCGTCTTTCCTCGCCGGCTCGGCGTCCGGGAGGACGAGGCAACGGGCACGGCGGCCGTCCGGCTCTGCGCACTGCTCGAACGCCCGATCGACATCCGGCAGGGGCGCGGCTCGCGGATCCTGGCCGGGCCGCGCGAGGGCGGCGGCGT
This sequence comes from Nocardioidaceae bacterium, assembly GCA_050261935.1. Lineage (GTDB taxonomy): Bacteria > Actinomycetota > Thermoleophilia > Solirubrobacterales > Thermoleophilaceae > JBLNDU01. Next base: position 5,796 of record JBLNDU010000207.1, read on the forward strand.
CGAGATCGGCGGCCGCGTGGAGCTCGACGGCCTGCGCACGCTGTGAGCGCCGTCGCAGCTCGTCAACAGGCGCTCGACGGCCTTCGCCTGCGTGGCCGGAGCGAGCTGATCAGCACCATCCGAAGCTCGCCCTACTTCTAACGCGCGCCCGTCGAGCCTGCCTGCTTCTGGCGCCCGTGCCCGTGGAGCTCGAGGCTCGCGGGCCTGGGGCTCGGCGGCCTGAGCTCGGGGCGGAAGCTCGGCGGGAGGACCGACGGCCGCCCCGCTTCGGACGGACTCGGCTTAGGCGACCCCGGTCGCACTCTCGGGGAGGTCGCCCCGGGCGGTTGGAGCGTCGGCGGTCTCGGGCTCGTCGGCCCGGGCCTCGACGGGCGTGACTTCGCTGACCGCGGCCTCGGCGGGTTGAGCCTGAGCGTCCTCCGCTCCGGCGGCGCGGCCTGCGGCGGTTTCGGCTCCGCCGGCGTGGCGGCCGCCGGCCCGAGCGCCGCAACGTAGGGCCGCTTCGGCGGCTTGGCCCTCGGCGCCTTGGGCCGCTTCGCCTTCGGCGCCTGCCGCTTCGCCTTCGGCGCCTGCCGCTTCGCCTTCGGCGCCCTGCCCTTCGGCCCCGTCGGGCCCGGCACCCCGACCTTCGGCCCCTTCACCCCCGGCCCCTCGACCTTCGGCCCCTTCGCGTTCGTCCGCTCGGGCTCCGCCCGCTCGGCGCCGCCCGCGCCCGGCGCGGCGGCGGGCCCCTCGAATACATCCTCGCTCGCGGCGGACTCGAGGCCGCCGTCAGCGCTTGCGCCACGGCCGGGATTCGTGTCGCTCGCGGCGAGCTCGCCTTCCGTTCCGGCGAGCTCCGCGTCGCGGTCCGCTCCTCCTGAGGATGGCTCCGGCTGGGCTCCTTCGTCGAGCCAGAGCGAGGCCACGCCGCGGCCGCGCCCGGCGAGCACGGAGGCGACCACCCCGCCGCGCGGTGAGTCGGCGACATGCTGTCCCGCGCGCGCACGCGCGTGCGACGGTCCCTCCGCCCCGTCTTCCCCTTCGCCCGCGTCGAGGGCGACCTTCGCCGCCACGGCTACACCGCCCAGGAGCACCGACACGGCCGCGATCCTGGCGAGCGCCCCGGCGAAGGTGAGGAAGCTGGCCGACCCGCCCGCGGCGCCGCCGCCGAGCGCGCCTCCTCCCGGGCCCTGGCCGAGCCCGAGCGAGCTCAGCACGCTCGCCTTGAGGCCGGCCGACGGCGTCACGGGCAGCGCCGCGGCGAGCATGGCGCGCTGCTCCCTGACGCGTTCGCGAAACTCGCGGCAGCGCGGGCACGCGCGGAGGTGGCGGCGGAGCCCTCGCCGCCCGAGCGAGCGGCCGCGCAGGTTGGCGAGCTCCTCGCGGACCTCCTCGCAGGGGCTGGCGCGGGCGTCGCGCCGCCGCGTCAGCCAGCGGCGCGCCCTGAGCACGAGCCGCTTCACCGCCGGCCCCTCGTCCGCGCAGCTCCGTCAGCAGCCGTGGGCGTGCACCCCATCACAGAGCCACAACGCGGCCGTCCGAGCGAGGTTCGCGAGAAACCCACCCAAACTCGCGAACCTCGGCCCCCTCCTCGCGTTTCAGGGGCCATGACAGGGAAGTCGAGGCGCCATGACAGGGAAGTCGAAGGGCCATGACAAGGAAGTCGAAGGCGCCATGACAGGGAAGTCGAAGGCGGTGAGTGGGACGGCGAGCCTGGGCCATGGACGGCCCGTGCGGGAGGCGGGCCCTTCGGAAGCCTAAGGGGCTGGCTGCAGACTTGGCGGCTCGCGCGTCCCCGCGAGCCCGCCGCAGAGCGTGGCGGCGCAAGAAGGCGCCGTCCGTGGGCCAACGAAAGCGAAGGGCCCCCGCCCCCCGGGGGCCCTTCGCCTTTCTCTATGCCGTTCAGCCGGCGAGTCGCGCGAGCGCCTCGCGCCCGCCGCTCACGATCGGCTCGCCGTGCGCCGGCAGCAGGGCGTCGAACTCGTACTCCGAGCAGAGGCGGCGCAGGGCCGCGCGCAGCGCCTGCTTGACCGCCTCCGGGTCGTCGCCCAGCAGCGAGTCGGGCACGAACCTGAGCTCGCCGTCGGGTGAGACTCGCACGGCGGCGTCGCCGATCGACATCGTTCGCTCCTCGAGGGCGTGGAGCGCCGTCTCGTCCGGGCAGATCGCGTCGAGCTCGCGCGCGATGACACCTGGCGCCAACTCGTCGCCGACCGCGAACCCGTGCACCTCGGGGCCGCCCTCGAACTCGTGGAGGCCCGCCTCGTTGCACAGCACCGGGATGCCGAAGCGGCGAACGAACTCGCCTGCCTGGCGGTAGTGGTGGCGGATCGAGAGGAGCACCCGGCCCGGCCGGTGGTCGCCGGCCTCCACGAACCACTCGAGCCCCTCCTCGGGCACCATCGGGTCGATCACGACGCGCGCCCGGGACAGGTAGTAGGAGTGGACGGGCTGGCGGATGCGCTCGTGGAAGCGCGACCAGTGCCATACGCCCGGCAGGATCTCCTCCATCGCGCTCAGCCTACCGGCGCCCGGGTGCGCGAGGATGCCGCGCCGTGACCGTGGTCGCCGCACGCGCCCCCCTGCGCGTGTCGCTCGGCGGAGGCGGCACGGACCTCCCCTCGCACTACCGCGCGCGCGGCGGCTTCGTGGTGTCGGCGGCGATCGACAGGTACGTCTACATGCTCGCGAGCCGCGCGCTCGGCTCCCGCTACGTCCTGAAGCACCTCGAGTGGGAGGAGGCGGAGAGGCCCGAGCAGATCCGGCACCCGATCCTGCGCGCGGCGCTCGAGCGCCACTGGGACGGGGGCCCGCTCGAGCTCGCCTCGGTCGCCGACGTGCCGCCCGGCACGGGGCTCGGCTCCTCGGGCGCCTACACGGTCTGCACGCTCAAGGCGCTCCGGCTCGTCGACGGCCGCTACGCCGGCGCGCGCGAGCTCGCGGAGGACGCCTGCCAGGTCGAGATCGAGCTGCTCGGCCGCACCGTCGGCAAGCAGGACCAGTACGCCGCGGCCCACGGAGGCGTCTGCGCGTACACGTTCCGGCCGGACGACGCCGTCGAGGTCCGGCGGCTCGAGCTCACGCCTCCGACGCTGCGCGCGCTGCGCGAGGAGATGCTCCTCTTCTACACGGGCCGCGCGCGCTCCGCCGCCGAGCTGCTCTCGCACCAGGTGAGCCGCACGCTCGCGGGCGACGCGGCCACGGCGCGCAACCTCGCCCGCAGCGAGGCGCTCGCGCGCGAGACCTGCGCGGCGCTCGAGGCGGGCGACCTCGAGCGCTGCGCCGCGGCGATGGAGGAGGGGTGGGAGATCAAGCGCGCCCGCGCCCCCGGCGCGGTGACCGACGAGCTCGAGCGGCTGCGCGCGCTGGCCAAGGCATCCGGCGCGCTCGGCGTATCCCTGATGGGCGCCGGCGGCGGCGGCTTCGTGCTCGTCTACACGCCCGCGCCGGAGACGACCCGCCGGGTGATGGAGGCGGCCGGCCTGCCGGAGCTCCGCTTCGATCTCGACCTCGACGGCTGCGTGCGGCTCGCCCCCTCGCGGAGCCCCCTCCCGCAGGCTGGCCCCCGACCGTAGACTGCAGTCATGTGCGCGCCAGCTGCGGTTTTCCCGCACCCGGTCCGGGGGATCGCCCGGTTAGCGCGGCACTCCCGCCCTGCGAAGCTCCGGAGGTAGTAGATGGCAGACACCGCCGCTCACGAAGGGATGTTCCAGGTGCGCATCCACGGCCGCGGCGGACAGGGAGTGGTCACCGCGGCTGAGATGCTCTCGCTCGCCGCGTTCACGGAGGGCCGGCACGCGCAGGCGTTCCCGAGCTTCGGGTCGGAGCGCACGGGCGCGCCGGTCGTCGCGTTCTGCCGCATCGACGACAAGCTGATCCGCGACCGCGAGCCGATCGCGGAGCCCGACGCGATCATCATTCAGGACCCGACGCTGCTGCATCAGGTGAACGTGTTCGAGGGCGTCAAGCCCGACGGCTACATCCTGATCAACTCGGGGCGCACGTTCGAGGAGCTCGGCCTCGGCGAGTTCGCGCAGCAGT
>JBLNDU010000208.1:0-3705 GCA_050261935.1 Nocardioidaceae bacterium
GCCCGTCGGGCCTCACTGCCACACTGGCTGCGCCACTACAACGAGCGGCGCACCCACAGCGCCCTCGCCAACCGCCCACCCCTCGACCGCGTTCGAAAGGTCACCGGGCTCGACAGCTAGAGCGACCAGTCGCGGCCGCCGACCGCGCCGCCGTCGCGGATCCCCTCGCCGGCCCGCGCTCGGGACCCGGGGTAGCCGAGCGCGCTGTCGATGACTCGCTCGTAGGCGCGCTGGCCCTCGAGCGTGGGGTGCGCGCTGTCCTCGAGCAGCGAGGGATCGGCGCTCGCGGAGTGCCAGTCGGCGAGCGCGGCGTCCCGCCACGACGAGACGGCGCGCTCGAGCTTCGCGTTGACCTCGGCCTCCCAGCTGCGCGGCACGCGCACGTTGACGAGCACCACCTGGGGCACCCCGCGAAGGACCGCGCGTAGGCGGTCGAGGTCCTCCGAGGTGAGCGGCCCGTTGTCGCCGACCTGGACGACCACTCGGCGCGACAGCCGCCCCGCCTCCCGGTAGGCCTGGAGGCGGGCGATCACGTCCGACGCCTGGCGCCCGACCGCGGCGTCCACGGTGGCGCCGAGGTCGCGCTCGAGCACCGGGGCGGCGCGCGCCATGACCGACGCGCCCACCGCGAGCGGCGCCGCCCGACGCCAGCCGGCCTTCCCGCCGGGCGCCGTCGCGCCGGCAGCCGCCGTCGAGCGGACCCGCGCCCCGGCTCCCTCGCTCGGCACGGGGCGGGCCGCGACCAGGACGGCGGCGAGCACGAGCGCCGTGGCGGCGGAGCCGACGAAGGCGAGCCGCTGCCGCGGCGCGCGCGCCGCGAGCCACGCCGTGGGGCGCGGCAGCGCGCGGCCGTCGCGGATCGGCCGCTCGACGTAGCGGTACGACGCCGCGGCGAGGCACACGGTTAGCGCAAGCTGCGCCGGCACGAGCAGCCACGGGCTCCAGGCCAGGTCGATCCCGGGCCGCGTCAGCGCCATGACCGGCCAGTGCCAGAGGTAGATGCCGTAGCTCCGCTGACCGATCCAGCGCAGCGGCTGCGTGCCAAGCAGGCGCGAGGCGTCGCAGGCGGGATGGGCGACCGCTGCGATGAGCGCCGCGCTCGGGAGAGCTACGAGCACCAGCCCGCCGCGGTACAGCCAGCGGTCGTAGTCGTGCACGTCGAGCATCGCGAGCAGCAGCGCGCCGAGCGCGAGCGCGGCGACGCCGTTGAGCACGCGGCCCGCGTGGCGCCCGGTGCGGCGCCCGAGGCGCCCGGGTGGCCAGGCCAGCGCGAGCAGGACGCCCACGAGCAGCACCCAGGCGCGGGTATCGGTGCCGAAGTAGACCCGCGACGGGTCGCCTCCCGGCCGGTAGAGCAGCGCCATCAGGAGGGTGGACAGGGCGGCGGCCGCGAGCGCCACTCGCGCGACCCGGACGCGACCCAGCGCCGCGAGGCCGGCGCCGAGGATGACCGGCCACAGCAGGTAGAACTGCTCCTCGATCGCGAGCGACCACAGGTGCTGCAGGAGCGACGGCCGCTGGAAGGCCTCGAAGTACGATCGCTCGGCCAGGACCAGATGCCAGTTCTGGACGTAGAGCAGGGAGGCGGCTGCGTCGCCCCGGAGGCGCGCCAGATCGGCCGGATAGAACGCCGCTATCACCACGAGGCAGACGGCGATCACGACCACGACCGCCGGCAGCAGCCGCCGTGCGCGCCGGGCCCAGAAGCGAAGGAGGTCGATGCGCCCGCTCGCACTGAGCTCGGCGAGCAGTAGCGACGTGATGAGGTAGCCGCTCAGCACGAAGAAGACGTCGACGCCGAGAAAGCCGCCCGGCATCCATCCGACCTCGGCGTGGTAGAGGAGCACCGCCGCGACTGCGATCGCGCGTATTCCGTCGAGCCCCGGGAGGTAGGGGAGCGATGGCTCCGAGTGCGAGCGAGCGCTCCCGCTCGCCCGCGGGCCGCTCGGGCGCTCGGCTCGCTCAGTGTTCGATCCGGCGATCAACATCCCAACTGCGACTCCGGCCCCGCGGCCCCGCGAGCGCGCCGGGCCGCGGGCGACGGCGAACACGACGAGGCTAGCGTCACCGCCGTCCTGCGGAGCGGCCTCCTCCTCGCTGAGCGCGCCACCAGCCCCATGGTTCGCCTGCGCCTGCAATTTCCCTCTCAGCCGGGGCGGAGGCCGAGCGGCCTGCCGCGGAGTGGGGCTCAGCAGCGCAGCGCGCCGTCGCTCTTGTGCTACAGCTCGGCGGCGATAGCCATCAGCGGTTCGTGAGCTCGTGCAGCTTGCCCCTGAGCGCGTGCCTCGCGATCCTGCCTGCGGCCGGCTCGCCCTTCAGGATCGCGCTCGCCATCTGCTTTGCCTGTTCGAGCGTGATGTGGGGCGGCAGCGGCGGCACCTCGGGGTCTGTCACGACGTCGAGCACGGTCGGCCGGTCGGCGGCGAGCGCCTCGTCCCAGGCCGGCCCGACCTCGTCGGGCGACTCGACGCGGATGCCCCCGAGCCCGATCAGCTCGGCGTAGCGGGCGTAGTCGAACTCGGGCAGGACCTGCGAGGCGTCGAGCTTCGGGTCGCCGGCCAGCACGCGCTGCTCCCAGGTGACCTGGTTCAGGTCGCGGTTGTTGAGCACGCAGACGACGAACTGCTGGTTCGGCCACGCCTCTCGGCGGTAGGCGACGTCGATAAGCGCGTTGATGCCGAGCATCTGCATCGCGCCGTCGCCGACCGCCGCGATCACGGGCCGGTCGGGGTAGGCCAGCTTGGCCGCGAAGGCGTAGGGCACGGCCGGGCACATCGTCGCCAGCGTGCCGGAGAGCGCCGCCTTCATCCCGCGGCGCAGGCGCAGGTGGCGCGCCCACCAGTTCGTGGCCGAGCCCGAGTCCGCGGTCAGGATGCAGTCGTCGGGCAGCCGCGGCGAGAGCTCGTGGAAGACGCGCAGCGGGTTGACCGGGTCGGCGTCGTCCATCGCGCGCTCGGCCAGGAGCGTCCACCAGCGCTCGACCTCCGACTCGAGGTAGTGGCGCCAGGAGCGGCTCTCCTTGCGCGCGAGGTGGGGGATCAGCGCGCGAAGCGTGTCGGCGGAGTCGCCGACCAGCACCACCTCGGCCGGGTAGCGGATCCCGGCCATGCGCGGGTCGATGTCGATCTCGACGCAGCGCGCCTTGCCCGGCTCGGGCAGCCACTCGGCGTACGGGAAGCTCGTGCCGACCATGAGCAGCGCGTCGCAGCCGGTGATCATCTCGTAGCTCGGCCTCGTGCCGAGCAGCCCGATCGAGCCGGTCACGAAGGGCAGGTCGTCGGGCAGCGCGTCGCGTCCGTTGAGCGCCTTGGCTACGCCGGCGCCGAGCAGGTCGGCCACCTCGATCACCTCGTCGGCCGCGCGGGCGGCGCCCTGCCCGATCAGGATCGCCGGCCGCTCGCTCGAGTTCAGCAGCTCGGCGGCGCGGCGCAGCTCGGACTCCGGCGGCGTGACGTGCGGCGCGAGCACCGGGCCGAGCGAGGAGTAGACGACGCCGTGCTCGCGCGGCGGCTCCGAGTGCTCCTCCTCCTGGATGTCGGCCGGGAAGATCAAGCAGGTAGGGCTGCTGGTCGCCGCGGCGATGCGCACCGCGCGGTCCACGAGGTGGCGCGCCTGGCCCGGGTGCATGCAGACCTGGACGAACTCGGAGGCCACGTCCTTGAACAGCGTGCTCAGGTCGACCTCCTGCTGGTAGCTGGCGCCGAG
>JBLNDU010000209.1:0-3588 GCA_050261935.1 Nocardioidaceae bacterium
GCAGTTCCGGCGGGAGGCGCTGGAGTTGGTCCGTCAGGGCCGCTCGATCCCGGACGTCGCCGAGAGCTTGGGGGTGTCGGCGCAGACGCTGCGCAACTGGCGCCGCCAGGGCGAGCGTGACCGCGGTGAGCGCGATGACGGGTTGACCAGCGCCGAGCGCGAGGAGCTCAGGGAGCTCAGACCTACTTCAGTGAGTAGGGACGGTCGCGGTGCTTGGCGGGCCGATCTGGCTGTGGTCGTGAGGATGGTTTGTCTTCGGGGTGGTGAATCGGCGGGCGGCGCGGTGATCGGCCCCGTCGCATGGTCGTTGTGGCCGGTTGGCGGGGTCGCCGAGCTGGGCGGTCGTGCCGGGCGTCGACGTCGGCGGGCGTGGGCCGGGGTCAGGGTGGCGGCAGCGCGTAGACGGCGTCCAGAGTGGCCTGGAAGACGTCGGCGTGGCGGAAGCCTTCGGGCAGGCGCAGGATCGTGCGTCGGGCGGTGCGGATGATGCGCGCGGGGATGTTGAACAGGATCCGGCGCAGCGTGTGGGCGGTCCTGCGCAGCGGCGCGTCGTCGGGGGCCTTGCCCGAGGCGCCGGCGGCGGGGCACAGGTCGCAGCAGAGCGCGGTGAGGGTGAGCGCGAGCAGCGCGCAGGTCAGCCAGACGCGGTTGGCGTGCTGATCGCCGGAGGGCAGGTGGCGCAGCGCTTGGCCGAGCTTGGCGTCTTTGAGGCGTTCCTCGATCTGCGCGCGGTGGCGGTGGAAGTGCTCGACGTCGACCGCGTCGCGGTCGGCGGGCAGGTCGGTGAGGATGAAGCTGTGGCCGAACACGGAGGCGACGTGGCCGTCGAGCGCCAAGGCGAGCTGGTCGGGGTGGATCGTCTTGCGCCGCCGGGCGTTGAGGTTGCCGTCGGCGATCTTGGCGGCGCTGAACGGCACGCGCCGGACGATCAGCCGCAGCGGCTCGCGCCGCCAGCCAGCTGGCGTGTAGGTCGTCTGTGCGACCTGCGCGCCGGGCATGTCGAGCGCGTCTGTCCAGGCGTCCTCGGGGATCTGCGCGAGCGCCTTCCAGATCGCCTGGTTGCGCGGCACCGACACGGTGAAGCGCGCCCGCTCGCGGCGTAGGCGCGCCAGCAGCTCGACGGCGTAGTAGGCCGAATCGATGCGCATCGTGACCGGCCCGTGCCCGTCCGGGAGCAGCCCGATCGCGCGCGTGGCGATCGTGGCGCACTGGCCGCCGGCCAGCTTCTCGCGGTTGCCGCCGACCAGCTCGGACGTCAGCGCGCGGCCGCGCTGCGCCCAGAACGCGACGTGCGGCGCGTAGCTCATCGACCCGTGGCGGCTGCGCGCCGCGCCCTGCTTGCACGCGCCGTAGACGGTCACCTGGGTGGCGTCCAGGTCGATCGTCACCGGCTCGCCCGGATCGCGGCCCAGCGCGCGGTCAAGACGCTCCCCGGCCCTGGCCATCGCGCGCTCGATGCGCTGCACATGACAGCGCCGGAAGCGTTTGGAGTTCTGCAACGCCGCCGGCGCCGACGGCGTCCCGGCGACCGCCCGCAAGCGCGCGCCCGCGCGGTCGGCGCGGACATCCTCGATGTGGTCGAAGAACGATCCGCCGACCAGCTGACACTCCGCCAACGAGACGACAAGCTCGCCGGGCGACAGGCCGCGGCGGCGAACCTTGACCGGCCGCGCGCGACGCTCGACCGCAAGCTCGGCGTCGATCAGCTCGGCCAGCCGCACACGCCGCGCCAGCTCGCCGCTGACCGCCAGCCCCGCATACGCTGTCAACGACGGATCATCGGCGCGAACGATGATCCGTCCGAGCCGCCTGCCACGGTTACCGGCCGTCACCCGCAGGGTGACCTCCAGCTACTCGGCGTGGCAGGATTCAGCACCCCGCCACCCTCCCACACCAGCCCGACGGAAAGGCCCCGTTACGCGGGGCTTTTCCAATTCTCAGACGGCGCGACGCGCCGACCACGCGCCCACCCGGCGAGGCGATTCGACCGGCGCTACCCGCCGCTACTCACTGATGTAGGTCAGAAAGCGCGTGCGGCGCGTGGAGCAGGAGCGTGACATTCTCAAGCACGCGACGGCCTTCTTCGCGCGGGAGACCGGGACCCGGTGACGATCTACCGGCACATCTCGGAAGCCAAGAAGGCCAAGGAACTGCCCGTCTCCCGGCAATGCGAGCTGCTCGGCGTCTCGGAGTCCGGCTTCTGGGCGTGGTGCAAGCGGGCGCCGTCGGACCGCGCGTTGCATGACGCGTGGCTGACCGAGCGCATCCGGGCGGTCCACGCCGCGAGCAAGGGCCGCTACGGCAGCCCCAGGGTGCACGCGATGCTGAGCCGCCAGGGCATTCGGGTGGGCGAGAAGCGCGTCGAGCGGTTGATGCGTGCCGCCGGCCTGCAAGGTGCGTTCCGGCGCCGGCGCAAGGGCTGCACTGTGCCGGTGGAGGGCGTTGAGCCATTCGGTGATCTCGTCGGGCGCGAGTTTCGGCCTGACGCTCCGAACCGGGTTTGGGCGGCCGACATCAAGCAGATCCGGACCGGCGAGGGATGGCTGTACCTGGCCGCCGTGCAGGACCTTTACTCGCGTCGGATCGTCGGCTGGGCGATGGCGGGCCACATGCGCCAAGAGCTCGTCGTCGCGGCGCTGGAGATGGCCGTCGGCCGGCGCCGGCCGAGCAAGGGGACGATTCACCATTCCGACCACGGCGGCCAGTACATCGCCCTGGCCTTCGGCCAGGCCTGCCACGACGCCGGCATCGCGCAGTCGATGGGAGCGGTCGGCTCGTGCTTTGACAACGCCGTCGCCGAGACCTTCTTCGCGACGCTGACCAAGGAGCTGCTGCTCCACGACGCCCCGAAGGAAGGATGGACCAGCAGGGCCGCGCTGCGCTCGGCGATCTTCGAGTTCATCGAGGGCTACTACAACCCGAACCGGCTCCACAGCACGCTGGGGATGCGCTCCCCGGCCGAGTACGAAGCCGACCACGACGCCGGCGACCCGGACGGCCTCGCGCGCACGGGCACGGGCGCGGGCGCGCGCGGAAAATCTGTGCACAACCTTCGGTTGCGCACAGCTACGACGACAACATCAACCTGACTCCACGAAACCGGGGGAGGTCCAAACTAGACCACGAGCGATCTGCGCTAAAGCGCCTGCAAGGCGAGGAGAAATGAGAAATGAGAAAGGGCGACGGTGGCCAGAGACTGGAATGACGCGCGTCTGGACGACCTGGCCGCCACGCTCTCGCCCCTTCCTGTCAAGGTCGCGACCCTCATGAGCACCGTGGACCACCTCGATGAATTCGCCGACCGCCTCGCACCCGTACCCGCGCAGGTCGCCGTGCTCGCCGCCAGCGTCGAACGCCTCGCCAACGAACAGCGTGAGCTGCGCGAAGAGCTCGACGCCACCCACCATCAACTCGTCCAAATCGCCTGGGGCCTCGTGGCGGCATTGATCGGCGCCGCCGCAGCACTCACCGGGGGCATTACCGACTTCGACGCTCTGATCGCCAAGGCGCAAGAGAAGGCGCCCGCGCACAAGCTTGTCTCGATCGAAGATGTCGGCGCCGCCGTGGCCTTCCTGTCGATGAACGGTG
>JBLNDU010000210.1:0-5242 GCA_050261935.1 Nocardioidaceae bacterium
GCCGAGCCCCGCCGCGGCGGCGACGCGGCAGGCGATCGCCAGGAGGATCGTGACCCCGGCTCGACGGGGCGACGCCGCCGCCACGCGCCCGGGGGTCGACGGCGTGGGCCCACGCCGGCAGCTTGCGCGGGTCGACGGCCGCGCCCTCCCGCGGCCGGCCGCCGGACGACGCGAGCGGCGCGCCGTCGGCGGTCATGGGCGGCCGGGTCCATGGCGGCGGCGGAGAATAGCCACGCCGGTAGCCTCTTCAAGCGAATGCCCGGCCGCCCGCGTCGTCTCGCGCTCGACTTCGTGCGGTACGGGCTGCCGGCGGTGGTGATACTCATCGGCCTCGTGATCCTCGTGGCCGGCGGCGGCGAAGACGTCGCGCTCGAGGGCGCGTCGCTGTTCGTGGGCGCCGGACTGGCGATCCTGCTGCTCAACCTGCTGTTTCGGATCGGCGTGCAGGGCGATCGCGACCGCGACCGCGAGGATCGGGCGCGCGCCTTCTTCGACGAGCACGGCCACTGGCCGGACGAGCGGCGCCGCTGACCCCGTTTCGGCCCGCCCCCCGCGCGGGTACGAGCCGCCACGACAGAGGAGGGACGAACCCGAGCGAGGTGCGCGACCAAGGGGGGCCGTGACGTGGAGGGCCGGAGAGCGGAGTCGGACCAGCTGCCCGAGGAGGGCCCTGCGGGGCAGGTGCCGGACGACGCGCCGGGCGAGGCCCGCGAGGGAGCGGAGCGCACGCCCGGGCGGCCGGGCGAGGAGGGCACCGCCACCGGCAACCCGGCGGCTGCGGGCGCCGACGACCCCGACGAGGGCGGCTGAGGCCGGCCCTCGCCGCTCCTGCAGGGAGGCGGGGCCGGCCGGGCGCAGCCGTCTTTCCCGCCGGGAATCCCGGCGCGCCGCCGTGCCGGGGCGGCCCGCATCCTACCCTGGTCGGGGTGAAAGAGGCCTTCCGCGGACCGCTCAAGGCCGCCGCCGTGGCGGCGCTCCTCGTCGGCACGCTGCTCTTCCTGCTCAACCCGCCGTCGCTGTCGGGCGCCGGCGACCTCGTGACGCTCCTCGTCGGGGCGGTCGCGCTCGTGCTCGTCACGGCAGCCCTCACCGTCGCCCTCGCCGGTGGTGACGCGATCCCGGAGGACGAGGTCGAGCGGCTCGTGCTTCGGAGCGAGCGGCTTGCGCGGGAGCCCGACCGGGCGCCTGCGACGAGCGACTTCGACCTCCTCGTGGCCGACGCCATCGATGCGCTGCCGCGCGAGTTCCAGGCGCTCCTCGAGCGCACGCCGGTGGTGATCTCGTCGCGCGGGGCCGAGCACCGCGCCTACGGGCACTACTTCGGCGACACGGTCGCGCGCGACGACTACCCCGACCGCATCGTGCTCTACCGGGACACGCTCGAGCGCGACTTCGGGCACGACCCCGACCTGCTGCGGGCCCAGGTGGAGCGGACGCTGCGCCACGAGCTCGCGCACCACCTGGGCTGGCACGAGCACGGCGTGCGCGAGCTCGGGCTGTGAGGCTAGGCTCTCAGCGGCCCCGGAGAGGTGACCGAGCGGCTTAAGGTGCGCGACTGGAAATCGCGTGGGCGGGGTCGACCTGCCTCGTGGGTTCGAATCCCACCCTCTCCGCTGCGTTCGCCGGGCGGCGCGTGGCGGCGCTCGCGCCGAGCGTCCGTCGCTCGGACCGTCGCGCGCAGCCGCGCGGCCGGCGCGGCGCCGCGCCGAGAACGGGCTCGGCCGGCTCGAACTCCGAGAAGGCGAGCGCCACGAGCACGCAGCCGCACTCGCAGGCGAGCGCGTCGAGCTCCTCGAGCTCGCCGAAGGCCTCGTACTGCTCGGCGCAGTCGCCGTCGGAGCAGATCAGGATCGCGTGAAGCACTCACCCATCGTCGGCGCCGGCGCGGACGGAACGCCGCCGCCGCGCCCGCTCCCGACCCCGTCCGGACACACCCGTCGGTGCGCCACCTCCGCCGGAAGGGAGCAGCACAGGTACCTTGCAGGGTGTGGAGAGGGGGGTGTCGGAGGCGCGCGGGGTCGCGCTCGAGGCCGTGTTCAAGCCGGTCCAACCGCCTTCCACGTTCGAGGAGACGGTGGAGCGCCTCGGCACGGCGATCCGGCTCGGGCTGCTCGCGCCGCGGAGCCGGCTGCCCTCGGAGCGCGATCTCGCCGAGCAGCTGCGGATCTCGCGCTCGACGCTTCGGCAGGCGCTCACGACGCTCGTCCAGAGCGGCCACCTCGTGGCGGTGCGCGGCCGCGCCGGGGGCACGTTCGTCGCCGACGAGCCGCCGCTGTCCGCCACCGACCTCGAGCAGCCGCTCGGCGAGGACGCCCGCGCGGTGCTCGACGAGCGCGTCGCCGTCGAGACGGGCGCAACCGTGCTCGCCGTCGAGCGCGCTGAGGACGAGGACCTCGAACGGCTCGACGAGCTCGTTCGGCGGATGGCCGAGGCCAGCTCGTTCGAGGTCTACCGGCGTGCCGACGTGCACTTCCACATCGGGATCGCGGAGGCGGCCCACTCGCCGCGGCTCGTGAGGGCCATGACCGAGGTGCAGGGTCAGATGAGCGACCTCATCGCGCGCATCGCCCATCCGCACGAGGTGCTCACGCGCTCGAACGCGCAGCACGCGCGCCTCCTGGTGCTGCTGCGGCGGCGCGAGACGGCGCAGGCCGTACGTCTGATGCGCGAGCACATCGAGGGCACGGAGCACATCCTCGCCGGGCTCATCTGACGCGCCGCCCGCGATCGCGCGAGCATTCACAGGCGAGCGCGGCGCGCCGAGCGCCGCAGCGTGCTGACCGCAGGCAACCGGGAGGTCGAGGTGTTCAAGACGATCGTGGTCGGGGTCGACGGGTCGGGGGCGTCGCTCGACGCGCTGTCCCACGCCGTCGAGCTCGCGAGGCGCGACGAGGCGAGGCTCGTGATCGCGCACGTCGAGGAGCGGATCGCCGGCAAGGGCGGCGCCTTCCCGGTGTTCGCGGACGAGCAGGAGGTGCGCGCCGACATCCGGCGCCGGGTGGACGAGCTGCGCGCCGAGGGCCTCGACGCGAGCGTCGAGACGGCCGTCGAGGTGCTCGGCGGCCCGGCCCACGCGATCGCCGAGATCGCCGAGAAGGCCGATGCCGACCTGATCGTCGTCGGGACGCGCGGGCACTCGCCGGTCGCGGGCCTGCTGCTCGGAGGCGTCACGCAGCGGCTGCTCCACATCGCGCACCGGCCGGTGCTCGCGGTGCCACCGTCCTCACGCTGACGGACCGCAGGGCCGAGCGGGGCCGAGCGGGCCGCCACGCCCGCCGCGGGGCTGGCATGCTTTCGCCGCGCCGCGTATCGTCCCGCGATAGGTCTTGCCGTCACGCCATTCCGACTCGGACCCCGTCCGCGGGGCAGTTAGGAGGTAGCCGCCCGGATGGGGCCGGAGACCGGAACCCACGATCACGACGAGCGCCGCCTGGCCGAGCTCGGCTACCGGCAGGAGCTGAAGCGCGCCTGGTCGGGCTTCACCAACTTCGCGATCTCGTTCACGATCATCTCGGTCCTCGCCGGGACCTGGACGACCTTCAGCACCGCCTGGAACAACGGCGGCCCGATCGGGATCTCGCTCGGCTGGCCGGTGATCTGCGCCCTCGTGCTGCTCGTCGCGGTCTCCATGTCGGAGCTCACCTCGGCGTTCCCGACGGCCGGCGGTCCCTACTGGTGGGCGGCCAAGCTCGGCGGCGCCGGCTGGAGTTGGTTCACGGGCTGGTTCAACATCGTCGGCCTGGTGGGCATCGTGGCCTCGGTCGGCTACGGGGCGGCCACCTTCCTCAACATCACGCTCGGCGTCTACGGGGTCGACGTCTTCGGGATCGACTTCGCCGACAGCAGCAAGTTCCTCACCGAGCAGTTCGGGCTGTACGTCCTCGTCCTGATCCTCTACACGCTGGTGAACGTGTTCGGCGACCGCATGCTGGCGCGGTTCAACCACATCTCTGTCGCCTGGCACGTGCTCGGCGTGGCCGTCATCATCGCGCTGCTCGTCTTCGTGCCGAGCGACCACCAGGACGCCTCGTTCGTGTTCACGGAGAAGCTGAACCTCGTCGGGTTCGGCGACGGCTCCATAGGCAGCGCCGCCTTCTGGTTCCTCGTGCTGCCGCTCGGCTTCCTGCTCACGATGTACACCCAGACCGGCTACGACGCCTCAGCCCACACGGCCGAGGAGACCCGCGACGCGGCGGTCACCGCGGCGCAGGGCGTGTGGCGCTCGGTGTTCTGGTCGGGTGTGATCGGCTGGTTTGTGCTGCTCGCGCTGCTCTTCGCGGCGACCGAGGTGAACGGCATCAACGACGCGGGCGGCACCTCCAACTCGATCGTCACCACGGCGCTCGCCGACGACCTCTGGGCGGCGAAGGCGATCCTGATCATCGTGACCGTCGGGCAGCTCTTCTGCGGCGCGGCTGGGCTCACGAGCGCCTCGCGCACCTGGTACGCCTTCTCGCGCGATCGCGGCATCCCGGGCTGGTGGCTGTTCCGGCGGCTGAACCGCGACCGCGTGCCGGGCTACGCGGTGCTGGCGGTGTCCGTGGCGTCGCTGATCATCTCGATCCCGGCGCTCTGGAGCACCGACGACGCGCCGACCTTCCCGTGGGCGTTCTTCGCGCTCACCGGCATCTGCACGGTGGGCCTCTACATCGCCTACACGATCCCGGTCTACCTGCGCCTTCGCCGCGGCGACGACTTCCAGGTCGGACCGTGGAACCTGGGCCGCCACTACCGCTGGATCAACCTCGGCGCCACGATCTGGGTGGCGATCACGGTGATCGTGCTCTGCATGCCCTTCGGGCCGGCGGGCGTGCCGTGGTTCGACGAGTTCGACCTGCCCGCGTTCAACTACACGCCGTTCGTGCTCTTCGTGTTCCTCGTCGTCGCCGTCTGGTGGGTGGCGGGCGCGAGGAACAACTACACCGGCCCGGTCCGTACGCTCGAGGAGGACGAGGTCACGCGTGACTAGCGCTCGCGCCGGATTCCCCAGCCCATGACGCTCGGCGAGCTGCGCAGCGCGATAGCCGACGGCACGGTCGACACCGTGCTGATCACGATCGCCGACATGGAGGGCCGCCTCCAGGGTAAGCGGCTCACGGGCGAGCACTTCCTCGACGTCGCCGCGGAGCACGGCGCCGAGGGCTGCAACTACCTGCTCGCCGTCGACGTCGAGATGAACACCGTCGCCGGCTACGAGATGTCGTCCTGGGACAAGGGCTACGGCGACTTCGCGATGCGGCCC
>JBLNDU010000211.1:0-5596 GCA_050261935.1 Nocardioidaceae bacterium
GCCAGCCGAACCTCGAGCAGGACCGCGTCGGCGGGGTGGTGCTCGGCGCGGCCGCGAGCGCGGCCGGGGGGGCGCCCGGCCGCGGCTCGCCTGCGCCGATACGCGACGCCGCCGAGCGAGCGAACGAGGAAGACCACGTCGTCGGCGAGCTGCCGTGAGCAGGTCGAGAACTGGATGCGGCAGCTGCGGCCCCGTTGCCTCACGGGGCCGCCGTCGCTGTCCAGCAGCCCCTGGAGGACGCCGAGGCGAGCCTGGGAGGCGTTCCACAGGTAGACCTCGGGCACGAACTTCGTGCTCGACCGCGTGCCTGCCAGGCCGAGCTGTCGTAGGGCGAGCGTGACGGGGTTCGAGACGATCACGCCTCCGCGAGCGCCCCCGACGTGGCGAAGCACGTAGTCGACCTCGCTCTTGCGCCGGAGCTCGATGCCGGGCAGGGCGGCCTCGACCGCGCTCGCCAGCTCCGGATCGGCGGTCGTGAAGCTGGGCGTCGTGGTGGTCGTGAGGCAACCGTCGCCGAGCAGGAGGCCGAGAGCGTAGGGATCGATCGGGACCTCCCGCTCGGGCAGCTCGACCGGCGCGCTCACGACCGGAAGCTCGAAGCGGTGCTGGTGGTGCCGCCGCAGGCGTCCGGCCATCTCGCCCGTCTGCATGACACGGCCGGCCCGGCCGTGCTTGCGATCGTCGGGCGTAGTGACGAACCAGAGGTGCTCGCCGCAGCACAGGGTCGTGGCGCCGTCCTGCGCGCGCACGTGAAAGACCTCCCTCCGCCCCTGCGGATGGACGCCGAGGACGGGCGTCGGGCGTCCGTCCCGCCCCATGACGAGATCCCCGACCCGGAGCGAGCCGATCGCCCGGAAGCCGTCCGGGGTCAGAACGCGGCTGTCGAGCGGCTGCGCTCGGCCCCGCATGAAGGCCAGCGGCGCCACCTCGATCGCCCCGCGCTCGAGGTGGCCGTTCACCTTGTCGGGGTCGAGCATGTCGTAGAGGGCGTCGAACAGCGGGCGGAGGTAGGGGTCGACCTTGGCCATCACGTCGCCCGGCAGGAAGCCGAGCCGCTCGCCGGCCTCGACGGCGGGGCGCGTGAGCACGATCCGGCTGACCTCGCGGCGCGAGAGCGCCGCCACCGCCATCGCCACCGCCAGGAACGACTTGCCGGTGCCGGCGGGGCCGATCCCGACCGTGATCGTGGAGCGGCGGATCGCGTCCACGTAGCGCTTCTGGTTCAGCGTCTTCGGGGCGACCTTCGACGAGCGGTGGCG
Organism: Nocardioidaceae bacterium; assembly: GCA_050261935.1. GTDB lineage: Bacteria > Actinomycetota > Thermoleophilia > Solirubrobacterales > Thermoleophilaceae > JBLNDU01. The sequence continues at coordinate 1,260 of JBLNDU010000211.1, forward strand.
CCACACCACGTCCTCGAGGATGCGGCTCGGGCTCTCGTGGCGGTCGAGCGCCTGCGAGATGGCGGCGATCGTGCCCGGCGAGACCTCGTGCCCCTGGCGCACGAGATCGCCGAACTCGCGCACGACCGTCTCCCCCAGCGCCACGTCGCCCTCCGAGCCCTCGAGCGTGAGCACGTTGCCGCGCAGGAAGACGCCGCAGTCGAGGTGCTCCTCGAGCGTGCGCATGATCTGGTCGTTGGCGCCGGCCAGCTCGGCGGCCACGGCGTTGGGGAGCTCGAGCTGCGTGCGCACCTAGTGGTCACTCCGGCAATTCCGTCCCGTTCTGCCGGCGCCTGGACGCGCCTGGCTGCGCCCGGTGGGATCGCCGATGCTCAGCATCGACTCACCCCCCGGGTCTTGCCAGCCACGTCCAGTCGCTCGGCAGAGCCGGAACGTAATTGCGCTCGTGACCACTACGCGGTGAGCTTCTCCCGCACGGCCTGGCTGACGCGCCTGCCGTCGGCGCGGCCCCTGACCTTCGGCATCACGAGCGCCATCACGCGGCCGAGCTCGCGCTGGGTGGCGGCGCCAGACTCGGCCACGGCGTCGCCCACGATCGCCTCGAGCTCGTCGTCCGAGAGCTGCTGCGGCAGGTAGGCGGCCACCAGCTCCGCCTCGCGCTCCTCGCCAGCGGCGAGCTCGTCGCGGCCGCCCTCGCGGTACGCCTCCGCGGCCTCGAGCCGGCGCTTGCGCTCGCGCTGGAGCACGCCGACCTCGCGCTCGCGGGCGGCTGCCTCGCCCTGCCCCGCGTCCTTCGGCGCCTCCTTGGCCGCCTTCTGCAGCTCGCTCGCGACGAGGCGCAGGGCACGCACGCGGTCGCGGTCGCCGGCCTTCATGGCGGCGCTCACGTCATGCTGCACGCGCTCGAGGATCGACACAGCTCAAGTGTAGGAGGGTGGGGCGATGGCCCAAGCGGGCATCAGGGCGGTGAGCTTCGACTGCTACGGCACGCTCGTCGACTGGGAGGGCGGCCTCGGCGCGTTCCTCTACGACGTCGCGCGCCGCCACGGCGAGGGCCGCGTCGAGCTCGAGCCGGGACGGAGGCTGCGCGAGCGCTGGGAGGAGATCCAGTTCACCGCGATCCAGGGCGAGTACCGCCGCTACGCCGACATCCTCCGCGACTCGCTGACCGAGTGGGCGAGCGAGCGCGGCCTGCGCCTGCACGAGCGTGACGGCGACGCGCTCGTGCGCGCGATGGAGTCCTGGCAGCCGTTCCCCGACACGGTTCCCGCGCTGCGGGCCGCGCGGGCGGCCGGCCTACGCCTGGCGATCGTCTCGAACACCGACCGCGCGATCATCGCGCACACTCTGCGCCAGCTCGAGGTGGAGTTCGACACCGTGGTGGTGGCCGAGGACGCCCGCGCCTACAAGCCGTCGTCGCGCCCGTTCGAGGCGCTGCTCGAGGAGCTCGACGAGCAGCCCGGCGCCGTGCTCCACGCCGCGTTCGGGTTCCGCTACGACATCGCCAGCGCCCAGCGGCAGGGCATGCGCACCGCCTGGGTGAACCGCAAGCGCGAGCCGCGACCCGCCGGCACGGCCCCCGACCTCGAGTGGGACTCGCTCTGGGGCCTGGCCGGGCTCGTCGGCCGCGCGGCCAGCTGAGGGCCCGCCCGGGTCGGGCGCTACGGCAGGATGGCCACCACCCGGGCCGGCGCGGCGCTGGCGCGCTCCATTCGCAGCGGGAAGCAGGCCACCCGGAAGCCCGTGGGCGGAAGCTCGGCGAGGCCCACGAGCCGCTCGATCTGGGCGTATGGCAGGTCGCACTGATGCGCCGCCCAGAAGATGCCCGGCTCGTCCCGCGCGAGCGCCTCCTGCGCCTGGAGGTGGAGCGGAGCGTCCCAGCTCCAGGCGTCGATGCCCATCACCCGTACGCCGCGCTCGAACAGCCAGCGCGTCGCGGCGGCCGTCACGCCGCAGCCGCGCGCCATGTAGTCGGGCTCGCCGTAGAAGGCGTCGCGGCCGGTCCGCACGAGCACGATGTCGAGCTCTCGCAGCTCGTGGCCGATCCCCGCGAGCTCCGCCTCGACGTCCGGCACGTCAACCGCCTCACCCTCTCCCCTGCCCGTCATGTCGAGCACGACCCCATCGGACAGGAACCACTCGAGCGGCAGCTCGTCGATCGCCTGCGCGCGCTCGCCGCGGATCGTGCTGTTGTAGTGCCACGGCGCGTCGACGTGCGTCGAGCTGTGGGTGCCGAAGTGCTTGAAGGTCTCGATCGCCCAGCCCTCGCCGTCGCGCAGCAATCGACTCGGCACGCCGAACAGCGCCTCGATCTGGCGCGCGCCCGCGGCGTGGTCGTCGTAGTCGATCTCCGTTCGCAGCAGGTCCGGCGTCTCGGGCGGGTTCGGGGCGATCGGCGCGGAGAGGTCGACGAGCCGCACGGCCGCGATCCTAGACTCGCGCCCGCATGAGCGACGGCACGCTGATCCTGCTCGCCGGCGCGCTGCTGGCGCTCGGGATCGGCGCGACGCTCGTGGCGAGCCGGCTGCGCGTGCCGGGCCTCGTGCTGTTCCTCGGGCTCGGGATGCTCGTGGGCCCGGACGGGCTCGGCCTGCTCGAGCTCGACAACGTCGAGCTCGCGCGCACCATCGGCGTGATCGCGCTCGCGCTGATCCTGTTCGAGGGCGGCCTGGCCGCCGGCTGGCAGGAGATCCGGCCGGTGCTCTGGCCGAGCGTGTCGCTCGCCGCGATCGGCACGGTCGGGACGGCCGCGGTCGTGGGCCTGGCGGCGAGCGAGCTGCTCGGCCTCGGAACGACCGAGGCGCTGCTCCTCGGCGCGATCGTCGCGCCCACAGACGGCGCCGCCGTCTTCTCCGTCCTGCGCGGCTCGAGCCTCGACCGGCGGCTCGCGCGCGTGCTCGAGGGCGAGTCGGGCTTCAACGACGCGGTGGCGATCGTGCTCGTGCTCGGGATGATCGACCTGATCGAGGAGCCCGGCTTCGATCCCGGCGACGTGGTGCTCCTCGCCGCCCGGCAGCTGGCCGTGGGCGCGCTCGTGGGCATGGCCGCAGGGCGGCTCGGCGCGCTTGCGTCGAGCCGCATCAACTTCGCCAGCACCGGGCTCTACCCGGTCGCGTCGGTGGCGACCGCGGCGCTGTCGTTCGGCGTCGCCTCCGAGCTCGGCGGCTCCGGCTTCCTTTCCGTGTACCTCACCGGCCTGGCGCTGGGCGGCGCGCCGATCCCGCGCCGCACGGTCGCCGACTTCCACGACGGGCTCGCCTGGGTCAGCCAGATCGCCGTCTTCTTCACGCTCGGCCTGCTCGTGGTCCCGTCCGGCTTCGGCGCGATAGCCGGCGACGCGCTGCTCGTGGCGGCGGTGCTGATGCTGGTGGCGCGCCCGCTCGCAACGTTGCTCGCCACGATCGGCAGCGGCCTGTCGCTGCGCGAGCAGGCGCTGCTCGGCTGGGCGGGCCTGCGCGGCGCCGTGCCGATCGTGCTCGCCACGTTCGCCGTCATCGAGGGGGTCCCGGACGCCGAGCGCTTCTTCGACATCGTCTTCTTCGTCGTGCTGGCCTCGACCGTCGTGCAGGGGGTCACGCTCGAGCCGCTCGCGCGGCGACTGCGTGTGACCGGTCCGACCCCCGCGCTCAACCGCCCGCTGCTCGAGGTCGGCACGATCCGCCGGCTCGGCGCGGAGGTGGTCGAGTTCCCGGTGCGCGCCGGCGACGCGATCGTGGGCCGGCTCGTCAACGAGCTCGGCCTGCCCCGTGAGGCGCTCGTGAGCGTGATCGTGCGCGGCGAGGAGGCGCTGCTGCCGCGCGGCTCGACCGAGATCGCGGCGGGCGACCGGCTCCACATCCTCGTGCGCCAGCGGCTGCGGGCGGCCGTCGAGGAGCTGTTCGAGCGCTGGCGCCACGGGCCGCTCGTTGAGCCGGAGGCGGAGGCGGTGCCGGTCTTCGGCCGCGCGGCGATCTTCAGCGTCAGGCCGTTCGGCGCGGAGCCCGGCGACGCCGGCGCGCCGGACGCCGTGGACGGCGTCCCGGTGAGGCGCGTGCTGCGCCAGCGCCGGGGCGAGCCGGGCGCGCTGGTGCAGCTCGACGACGGCCGCTACGCGGTGACCGGCGAGGGCCTCGTCGCGGTGGGCGCGCCGCGCCGCCTGTTCCGCTACTGCCGCGACCGCATCGGGCGGGCGCAGGACGAGCAGGCGCGCGCCTGGTGGCAGGAGGTGGCCGGCGTGCTGGCGGCGCGCGTCGTGCGCTGACTGCCGGCGGGCGCCCTCGCGCCCAATCGCCGCTCCGGGGGCTCAGCGCTCCGCCGCGCGCCGCCTCAGCGCTCCGCCCGCGCGACGCCTCAGCGCT
>JBLNDU010000212.1:0-4105 GCA_050261935.1 Nocardioidaceae bacterium
CCGCGCAGGTCGATCACGCGCACGTCGGCCGCCTTGCGGTCGGCGGCGATCGCCGCGATCCGCTCCGCGAGCGAGAGCGGGTCGCGCGTGCGCCCGTCCACGAGCTGCATCAGCGGCCCCCCGCGCGCAGCGCCGTGGCGGCCGCCGGCGCGCCGCCCGCGTACAGCCGGTGCTCCTCGATGTAGCGCCAGACGCCGTCGGGCACGAGGTACCGGATCGGCCTGCCCTCCCGCACGCGGCGCCGCACGAGCGTAGAGGAGACCTGGATCCTCGGCATGTCGAGGTAGAGGACGCCGCGCGCGCCCCGGGGGCGCGCGGTCGGGGGGCCGATCCCCTCGCGCGACCAGTTCGTGCGCTCGAAGGCCACCACCGTGGCCAGCCGCAGCACCTCCTCGGGCTCGCGCCACTTCGGCAGCGCGGTCGCCTGGTCCCCCCCGAGCAGCAGGAAGAGCTCGTCGTCGCCCGCCGCCGCCAGCTGGCGGAGCGTCTCGACCGTGAAGGACGGGCCCTCGCGGTCGAGCTCGATGCGCGAGGCCTCGAAGCGCTCGTCGCCCGCCACCGCCAGCTCCGTCAGCTCGAAGCGCGCCTCGGCGCCGGGCTCGTGCTCCACTGCGCGGTGCGGCGGGACGCCGGCCGGCACGAACAGCACCCTGTCGAGCGAGAGCTGCGCGAGCGCCTCCTGCGCCGCGATCAGGTGGCCGATGTGCGGCGGGTTGAAGGTGCCGCCGAGGACGCCGAGCCGCACTAGGGCCGCGTCACCCCCGGACCTGTCCCGAGCCCTCGATGACGTACTTGTAGGTCGTCAGCTCGCGAACGCCGATCGGCCCCCGGGCGTGCAGCTTCTGCGTGGAGTTGCCGATCTCGGCGCCCATGCCGAACACGCCGCCGTCGGTGAAGCGGGTCGAGGCGTTGACGTAGACGCAGGCCGCGTCGACGCCCTCGCTGAACGCGCGCGCCGCCTCCGTCGAGCTCGTGACGATCGCCTCGGAGTGGCCGCTGCCGTAGCGGTTGACGTGCTCGATCGCCTCCTCCGCCGAGTCCACCACCTTCACGGCCATGATCATCGCGAGGTACTCGGTCGCCCAGTCCTCCTCGGTGGCCTCGGCGAGCGAGTCGGCGAGGCCACCGGCCAGCGCGCGGGCGCGGCCGTCCACGCGCAGCTCGACGCCCGCCGCGCGGAGCTCGGCGAGCAGCCGCGGGAGCAGGTCGGGCGCGGCGTCCGCGTGCACGAGCAGCGTCTCCGCCGCGTTGCAGACGCCGGGTCGCTGCACCTTCGCGTTGAGCGCTATCGCCGCCGCCCGGTCCGGCTCGGCGCTGGCGTCGACGTAGACGTGGCAGTTGCCCGAGGCGGCGTACAGCACCGGCACCGTGGCGTGCTCCTCGAGCGTCGCCTTGAGGCCCTCGCCGCCGCGCGGGATGACCAGGTCCACGAGGCCGTCCTGGGTGGCGAGCTCGCGCAGCTCGTCGCGGTCGCCGCCGCCCACGATCGAGATCGCGCCGTCGGGCACGCCCGCGGCGGTGGCGGCGCCGGCCGCGACCTCGGCCAGCACGGCGTTCGAGGCGGCCGCCGTCGAGGAGCCGCGCAGCACGATCGCGTTGCCCGACTTGAGGCAGAGCGCGGAGCAGTCGATCGTCACGTTGGGACGCGCCTCGTAGACGACGGCCACGACGCCGAGCGGCACGCGCACGCGGCGCAGGTCGAGGCCGTTCGGCAGGCGGTGGCCGTCGATCGTCTCACCGACGGGGTCGGGCAGCGCCGCTATCTCGCGCACGCTCGCCGCGAGGTCGGCGAGCCGCTCGTGGGTGAGCGCGAGCCGGTCGAGCAGGGCGTCCCCGATCCCGGCCTCCTCGCCCGCCTCGAGGTCGCGCGCGTTCGCCTCGAGCACCTCGGCGGCGCGCGACTCGAGCGCCGCGGCGATCGCCTCCAGCGCAGCGTCGCGGGTGCGCCCGTCGAGCCGCGCCAGCGCGCGCGAGGCGCGCTTCGCGAGAGCGCAGACGTCGGCGACGGTCGGGGTCGTGGCGGCCACGGGCCAAGCGTACCGGGGCTTCAGTCGAGCACGAAGTAGTCGCGGTGCACGGCCTCCTCGGTCGCGCGGGGCAGCAGCTCGCGCACCTGGCTCGTCTTCATCCCCCTGATCCGGCGCAGCTCGGCCGCCGAGTAATTGACGATGCCCTTGCCGATCGCCGCGCGGTCGCCGCTGCCGCACACGTCAACGGCGTCGCCCGCCTCGAACTCGCCGTGCACGTCGACCACGCCGACGGGCAGCAGGCTCGTGCCGCGGTCGCGCAGCGCGCGCTCGGCGCCCTCGTCCACCGTCAGGCGCCCGTGGGTCGGCTTGGCGTACTTGAGCCACAGCTTGAAGCTCGACACGCGCCCCGGCTGGGGATGGAAGCGCGTGCCCGACGGCTCGCCGGCCAGCGCGCGCGCGACCGCGAGCGGCTCGGTGCCGCGCGTGATGAGCGCCGGGATGCCGGCGGCGGTGGCCATCTCCGCCGCGACCACCTTGGAGCGCATCCCGCCCGAGCCGAGCGGCGAGCTCGACAGCCCGATCTCGTAGCGCTCGAGCTGCTCGAAGTCGCGCACCTCCTCGATCAGCCGCGCGGCCGGGTCCTGGTGCGGGTCGGAGGTGTGAAGCCCGCCGGTGTCCGTGAGCAGCACGAGCCGGTCGGCGCCGATCAGGATCGCCACCTGCGCGGCCAGGAAGTCGTTGTCCCCGAACGAGATTTCGTCCGTGGTGGTGGTGTCGTTCTCGTTGATCACCGGCACGACCCGCCAGTCGAGCAGCTTGCGGAGCGTGTGGCGCACGTTCAGGTAGTGCATCCGGGCTGACAGGTCGAAGAAGGTGAGGAGCACCTGCGCGCTCGGCACGCCGCGGGCCTGGAGCAGCTCGTCGTAGGCTCGGTAGAGCTTGCCCTGCCCGACGGCGGACGCGGCCTGGAGCTCCTGCATCGTCGCCGGCCGCGCCGGCAGCTCCATCAGGCGCATGCCGCGCGCGATCGCCCCCGAGCTGACGAGCACGAGCTCGTCCCCGGCAGCGTGGCGCTCGGCCACCTGTCCGCAGAGCGGCTCGAGCACGTCCCGGCGAAGCTCGCCGCGCTCATCGGCGACGATCCCCGAGCCGAGCTTGATCACCAGGCGCGCCACGCGCCTAGCGTAGGGCCGGCGCGGGCGGGCCGGCGGCCACCGCCGCGCTCAGCCGAACGGGGCGCCCGGGTGGAGCTCGAAGACCGTGTCGCCGATCTCCACGTCGTCCCCGGGCGCGAAGCCGGCCGCCTCGAGCGCGCGGATCACCCCGAGCGTCCGCAGTCGTCCCTCGAGGTAGCGGAGCGCCTGCTCGTTCTCGACGTCGTGGCGCGCCACGAGCCGCTCGACGCCCTCGCCCTCGACGCGGAAGGCGCCCGGCCCGGCGCGCGTGACCCTGAAGCCGTGCGCCGCGCCGGGCCGGTAGACGCGGTGCGCCGCCGGCAGCTCGCCCTCCGACGGAGGCGCGGGCTCGGGCGGCTCGGGCGGCACGTGCTCGAAGATCGCGGCGGTGAGCTCGTCGAGCCCGGCGCCCGTGACGGCCGAGGTCGCGACGACGGCGACCGCGCGCTCCGCGAGCCGTGCGCGCCAGTCGGCGACGGCGTCGGCGGCGCGCTCCTCGGGCACGAGGTCCGCCTTCGAGAGGCAGAGCAGGCGCGGCAGCTCCGCCAGACCGGCGCCGTGCTCGCGGAGCTCGCGCTCGACGGTCGCGTGGTTCTCCAACCGGTCCGAGCCGTCGAGCGGCGCCAGCTCGAGCACGTGCACGAGCAGGCGGCAGCGCTCGACGTGGGCGAGGAACTCGTGGCCCAGGCCGGCGCCGGCGCTGGCGCCCTCGATGAGCCCCGGGATGTCCGCCACGACGAGCTGGCGGTCGTCCCGCTCGAGCGTGCCGAGCACGGGCTCGATCGTCGTGAAGGGGTAGCCGGCCACCTTCGGGCGCGCGCGCGTCAGGCGCGCGAGGAGCGACGACTTGCCCGCGTTCGGCAGGCCCACGAGCCCGGCGTCTGCGAGCAGCCGCAGCCGCAGCTCGAGCCAGCCCTCCTCGCCGGGCAGGCCGCGCTCGGCGAAGCGCGGCGTCTGGCG
>JBLNDU010000213.1:0-6585 GCA_050261935.1 Nocardioidaceae bacterium
CCAGCCGTCCGCCCCCCGCTCGGCGGGCCTGCCGGCGGTGCGCAACGAGATCGCGCCGCGCGCGGGCGCCGGCCGGCCGTAGCGGCGGCGCTGCCGCGATCACGGCTCGTCGACCCGGTGCTCGGGCCCGGGCGCAGCGCGCCCGCGGTCGCTCCCGGCCGGGCTGAGAGCTCGAGCGACGGGTAGAGGCGCGTCGTGACCGTGCAGGGCGCGAACCGGCGCGACATGGGCCTCCTCGCCGAGCTGATCGGTGTGTCCCTCGGCGCGGTGCTGGCATCGCTGTCGGCCGTCAGGCGCGGCAAGGTCGTCCACCCCGACGGAGTCGTGCACGACGCGCGCCTGATCGTCCCGGGTGAGGCGGCTGCGCCGCGAGCGGCGCGGCTCCTATCTCAGCCCGGCGAGCACCGCGCCGTCGTGCGCTTCTCGCGCTCGCTCGGGCTGCCCCGCCCCCTCCCCGATCTGCTCGGGCTTTCGGTGCGCGTGCTCGATCCCTACGGCCCGGGCTGCCACCAGGACTTCCTGCTCGTGAGTTCGGCGGACCTCCCCATCCTCCACCACCTCTTCCTGCCCGCGCGCGACGTCCAGCAGCGCCCGTTCACGTCGTCGCTTCCGTACCGCGCCGGTGGTGAGACGTTCCTCGTCGGCGCCCTGCCGGACCACGGCTCGCCGCTCCCTTCCGGGGGCGACGAGTTCGACCGGATCGAGGCCGCCGCCGCGACGAAGCAGCTTCGCTTCCACCTGGCCGTCGCGTCGGCCTGGGGGCGGTTCCGGCCCGTCGCCGAGCTCGGCGTGGGGCGCCGGCTGCCCGCGGAGCTCGATGCGCTGCGCTTCAACCCCTGGAACACGGGCGGCGGCCTGGAGCCCGCCGGCGCGTTGAACCGCGCCCGGGATCGCGCGTACAGGATGTCTCAGGCGTCCTGGCGACGGACGCGCAGGGACGGAGCGCAGCTGCAGGACGCCGCCGACCGCCGGCTCGCCGCGCTGAGCTCGGCCTCCCACCCGCAGTAGCAGCCGGGCCGCTCAGTCGAGCGCGAGCACGGCCTGGGAGGCGCCGCGCAGGCTCGCGACGCGCTGGGCCTCGCTCGAGCGCGCTCCGCGCGGAAGGCGCGCGAGCGGCTTCGACCGTCAGCGCCAGGCTAGAGCCGCAGCAGCCGGGTGGAGGTGGCCTTCCAGCTCGCCACGGCCCGCGCGCCGGGCGCGAGGCCGAGCCGGCGAACCGAGCTGTCGGTGATCTCGGCGGTGAGCGGCTGGGGCGCCGCGAGGCCGACGCGGACACGGTTGCCCACCGCGGTGATCGAGGTCACCTCGACGCCGAGGTGGTTCTGGGCCGAGCCGGAGCGTGGCGTGCTCGCCGGGGCGAGGGCGATCTCCCAGGGGAAGACGCTGACCGCCACGGGTCCCTCCCCCTGATCTGTGCTCACGACGCTGCCGCCGCCGTCGAGCGCGACGTGGGTCAGGCCGTCCGGGCCGGGCCGCCCGTTGCCCGTGAGCACGACCGCGCCGGTGAAGTCGGCGACGAACGCCGACGCCGGCGAGGCCGCGAGCTCGGCGGCGGCGCCGAGCTGGGCGACGCGTCCAGCGTCGATCACGCCGACTCGGTCGCCGAGGAGCGCCGCCTCCGTGAAGTCGTGGGTCACCAGCAGAGCCGGCACGCCGGCCTCGCGCAGGACGAAGGCGAGCTCTCGGCCGGCGGCCGCGCGCGTGCGGGCGTCGAGCGCCGAGAGCGGCTCGTCGAGGAGCAGGGCGGCGGGCCGGCTGGCGAGCGCCCGCGCGACGGCCACGCGCTGGCGCTCACCGCCCGAGAGGCTGCGTGGCCGCGCCTCGGCGAGGGCGGCCACGCCGAAGCGGTCCAGCAGCTCGAGCGCCCGCCGGTGGCGCTCGCGTCTGGGCAGGCCGCGCATGGGGTAGGCCACGTTCTGCCACGCGCGCAGGTGAGGGAACAGGGCGTAGTCCTGGAAGACGTAGCCGCAGCGGCGGCGCTCGGGCGCCACGTCGATGCCGCTCGCGGTGTCGAGCCAGACCTCCTCGCCGCAGCTGACGCGGCCCTGATCAGGGCGGGCGAGGCCGGCCACGACACGCAGCACGGAGGTCTTGCCGGCGCCCGACGGGCCGGCCAGGGCCAGGCAGCTGCCCTCCGGGGCCTCCAGCGCGACGTCGAGCGTGAACGCCCCGCGCCGCGTCCGTGCCTCAACGCGCAGCACCGCCGAGCCAAGCCGAGCCGCCGAGCAGCTTGACCGACAGCAGCAGGGCGCCCGAAATGGCGACGAGCACTGCCGAGAGCGCCAGCGCACCGGTGAAGTCGGTGGAAAAGCGCTCGTAGATCGCGAGCGGCGCGGTCTGCGTGACGCCGCGAAACGAGCCGGCGAACATCAGCGTGGCTCCGAACTCGCCGAGCGCCCGCCCCCATGCCAATGCCACGCCCGATGCCAACCCGGACCCGGCGGTCGGGACCGCAACGCGCAGGAAGGTGAGCGCCTCGCTCGCCCCGAGCGTGCGCGAGGCGTCGAGCCAACTGCGGTCGAGCGCCTCGAAGGCCGACTGGGCCTGCCGCATGTGGAACGGCGCGGCGACGAACGTCAGCGCCACGACCACACCGGCGGTGGTGAGCACGAGCTGCGTCCCGGCGTCCTCGAGCAGCCCCCCCAGCAGCCCGTTGGGCCCGAGCGCCGCGAGCAGCCCGATGCCGGCCACCGCCGGCGGCAGCACGAGCGGCAGCTCGACCAGCGTCACGACCGCCGCCCGCCCCCGGAAGCGGCGCGTGGCGAGCAGGTAGGCGGCGGGCGTGCCGACCAGGACGATCAGCCCCACCGCGAGCGCGCTGCAGACCAGGCTGAGCCGCAGCGCCTCGAGCGCGCCCTCGTCGCCCAGGCTCGACAGCAGCTCGAGCGGTCCTGTGTCCACGAAGATCGCGACGACCGGCAGCGTGAGGAAGCAGAGCGCCAGCGCGAGCGCGGCCACCAGCAGGGCGAAGAACGGGCCGCGCCGCCTCACCCGGACGGCGGCGGCTCGAAGCCGGCTTTCCGGAGCTCCTGCTCGCCGGCGCCCGACACGAGCCCGTCGATAAAGGCCTTGGCCTGCTTCGGGTGCCCCGCCCCCTTGACCACCGCCGCGCCGTAGGCCACCGAGGGCTGCAGGTCCTTCGGCAGCTCGATCGCCTCGAGCCTGCCATCGCTGCCGCGCACGTCGCTGATGTAGACGAAGCCCGCGTCGACGGCGCCCTGGGTCAGCTTGCCGACGATCCCCGCCACGTCCGGCTCCTGCGAGCGCACATTGGCGAGGATCGCCTTGCGCTCGCCGGCCGGCAGCTCGTCGAGCACCTTTCGGGTGTACGAGCCGACGGGCACCGATTCCGAGCCGATCGCGAGCGTGACACCCGGCTTCTGCGCATCCGCCAGCGAGCCGACCTTCGTTGCGCCGGCCGGGACCGCGAGCACGAGCCGGCTGCCCGCGAACACCCTGGGCTTCTCGATCAGGCCCTTCCGGTACAGCTCGTCGAGCAGCTTCGTGTTCGCCGCCGCGTAGACGTCGGGCTTGACGCCGCGCTCGATCTGCGCGGCCAGCTCGTCCGAGCCGGCGAACGAGAAGCGCGCCGAGGCGTCCTCGAAGCGCCTGCCGTAGGCGGTGAAGGCCCGCTTGAGCGACGCCGCCGCCGACACCGTCAGCGTCGGCTTCGACGCCGTCGAGCTTCCCGACGACCCGCCGTCGTCGCCGCCGCATCCGGCGGCCGTGAGCAGCGCCGCGGCCAGCGCGGTCGCCAGCAGCGCGCGCGACCTCATCCGGCGCCCCTCTCGATCATCACCGAGGTCGCCTTGACGGCGGCGGTGGCGCGCACGCCCTCGGTAAGTCCGAGCTCCTCGACCGCGTCGCGCGTGATCGCGGCGGTCACCCGGTGTGGGCCGGCCTCGATCTCCACCAGGGCCATGACCCCGTCGACCTCGACCGAGCGCACCACGCCGGGAAACCGGTTTCGCGCCGACAGCCGATCACCGGCGGCGTGCCGCGGCGGGCGTGCGGTCAGCCGCTCCACCTCGCTGCGCGGGACCCGTCGTCGGTTGCGCTCGTCCCGCGTCGCGCGCAGCTTGCCGGCGCGGTCCCAGCGTCGCAGCGTGTCGACGCTCACCCCAATCGCCCGCGCCGCGTCGCCCAGCGTCAGATCGACCGCCACTGCCTAAGCATCGCATATGCACAGGGCGCCTGCGAGGCCAGGTCACCCGCGCAGGCGCGTGCCGGCGAGCGCAGCGCGGCGCGCGGGACGGGAGCCCGGCCGCCCGGCCGGGCTCCCGCCTACGAGAGGCGCCTTGTACCCGTGACTACCGCCGACCGCAGGCGTTGACCGCGGTCACCTTGAACTGCTTGTTCACGAGCACCTCGACCTCGGTCCCGTCCGGCTTGCGGACGTGTGCCTCGTAGGGCGAGCCGTGGTCCGTGTCGGTCTCGACACGCACGATCGTGCCGCCCTTCACCTTGGCGAGCGCGGCGCGCTTGACCTTCGCGGCGGTCGCGCCGGTCAACGGCTTCTCGGGGCGATGCTGCCCCCGCGCCCCCGAGCCGGGCGGCCCTCCCGGCCCGTGGCCATGCCGGCCGTCGGGTCCGTAGCCCTGCTGCGCCACGGGGGCGTAGCCCTGTGGCCCCCCGCCCGGCGCGTAGCCCTGGGCGGTCTGGGCCGTCCCGGTGGTCGAACTCGCGGCGTTGTCGTTCGAAGCCGCGCCGGATATGGCGGCGCTGCCCACGGCGATGGCGGCGAGCGCCGCCAGCGCAGCGCCCACCTTGCCGACCTTCTCGAGCATGTGATCCCTCCTGATCGGGTCGTTGGGTGAGCCGCGCACCCTGGAAGCCCAAGCTCGGCGTGGACCGGGAGCGGCCTGAGAATCCACTGGGAGTCGACGTCCACCGCGCATCGGCTGCCCGAGCGGTGACTGGGTCGAGCGCTACTCCACCCGGTCGATGGCCGGCTCGGGGTGCTCGCCGAGGTACTCGACCCAGGCGCGCTTGATGCACGGATAGTGCTTCGACGCCTCCGTCGAGTCCATGAAGTTGACGATGTTGGTCTCGAAGCGCTGCTGCAGCTGCTCGTCGGCGATGCGCCCCTCACCGTCGAAGGCGCTGTGCGCCCGGGCGAGCGAGAACATGTCGGGGTAGATGCGCGCGCCGAGGTGCTCGAACGGCACGCGCAGCGCCCACGCGCCGCGATTCCCGCCCACCATCGACGGCGAGGCCGACAGGAGCAGCCCGGCCTTCTCGTTGAACGGCTGGGGACGAAAGCGCGACACCCAATCGATCGCGTTCTTGAGCGCGCCCGGGATCGACGCGTTGTACTCCGGCGAGGCGATCACGAACCCGTCGCAGCGCTCGAGGCTCCGGCGAAGCCGCTCCGCGCCGGCCGGGAAGCCCGCGCCGTCCTGCGCGTCGGCGTCGTACGAGGGGACGTCGAAGTCCCGCAGCGAGGCGCGCTCGACCTCGCCCCCGTTGCTCTCGATCGTCACCGCCGCCAGGTCGGCCAAGCACGTGTTCAGCGACGCTCGACGCAGCGAGGCGGAAAACACCAGCAGACGGATCGGCTCGCGACGAGCGGATGCGCCCATCGGCCCAGCTTGGCACGCGTCGTGGCCGGCCGCCACGCGGCGCGCCCGCACCCGTAGCGGCAGCGACGGAGCCCGGCAGGCTTTGATAGGCAGCCGTCCGCCCGTGAGCCCCGTCGCGCTCCTGCTCGTGCTGGCCGCCGCGGCCGCGCACGCGGCGTGGAACCTGCTCGCCAAGCGCGCCGGGGGTGGAGCCCGGTTCGTGTGGCTCTACGGCCTCGTGGCGACGGTCGCCTACGCGCCGGTGGCGCTCGCCTCCGTGGCGCTGGCACCCGGACGGGTGAGCATCCCGGGGGTCGGCTTCATGGCGGGCAGCGGCGTGCTCCACGCCGCTTACTTCGTGTGCCTCCAGCGCGGCTACGCGACGGGGGACTTGTCGCTCGTCTACCCGCTCGCGCGCGGGACGGGGCCGCTCATATCCGTCGTGGCGGCGGTGGCGCTGCTCGGCGAGCGGCCCGGCGGCACGGCGCTCGTCGGAGCGGGGTTGGTCGTCGCGTCGGTGCTGTCGTTGATCGGCGGGGGACGACATCCGCGCTCGGCGGTGCGGTTCGCGCTCGCGACCGGAGCGCTCATCGGCGCCTACACGCTCTGGGACGCGCACGCGGTCGAGGCGCTTCGCCAGCCGCCCATCGCCTACTACTGGGGCTCGCAGGTCGCCCAGGCGCTCGTGCTGGCGCCGGTCGGCCTGCGTGACCGCGCCGCGCTCGCGGCGACCTGGCGTGGCAACCGGCGCGCCGCCGTGGGCGTCGGGGTGCTCAGCCCGATCGCCTACATCCTCGTGCTGTTCGCGCTTACGCTGGCGCCCGTCAGCCTCGTGGCGCCCGCGCGCGAGTCGTCGATCGTGATCGGCGCCCTGCTCGGCGCGGGCGTGCTCGGCGAGACCGACCCGCGCCGCCGGCTGCTGGCCGCGACCGGCATCGTCTGCGGCGTCGCGCTGCTCGCGCTGTAGTCGCCTCCGAGGGCGGTTATGCTCGGCGCGTTCCAGGCCGCCGGAGGATCGGGGTTG